>JAGAPI010000084.1 GCA_017623335.1 Prevotella sp. | reverse complement strand
GCCCGTGCGCAGATGAATCATGCCTTTCACGGAGGTGATGTGGGTGAGCAAGGCTCCTGCCAGTATCACCACGAGCGAGAGGTGGAGCAGCAGTGTGGGGACGCTCCTCACCTTGCGCCTCAGAATGTGGAATATGCCGGCGGCAGTGAGCGCAGCCCACAGAGCCACAAACCACCAGCTGCCGTAAACAGCCTGATGGGCGTAGTCGGTGCCGTGTTCTTGTTCCACGATTGTGGCTGCTGCCATGCTCACCACAATAATTATATATAAGGTGTAAATCAGTTTTTTGACCATGATGCGGCAAAGTTACAGTTTTTTTTGAATATATGCAAGGTTTTGCGGTAAAAACGTCGGGAGACTTGTCGTGAAGCCTCCCGACCTGGTGGATAGTATGTTGGTTATATTGACCTCAGAAACTTTACAACTGCGTCGCGGTCGGCTTTTGGCAGGTTGTAGAATTTCTGTGCAGAACTATATGCGTGGCTCTTCTTGCTGTAGGCATGCCACATGATTGCCTCCACCTCGTTGCGTGCGCGGCAGTCGTGTAGCCGGTCCTCGGCACCGGTGTTGAGGCTCGACAGTCCGCGTCCCCACAGCGGTGTGGTGCGGCACCATGAGCCGTGTATGTCGTTCACCATGTAGAGCTTGTGTTGTACGAAGTCAGAGTATGGATAGATGGTCTGGTTCTGATAGCGCGGCAACTTCTTGCCAGCCATCATGTCGGCAGTGATGTAGTTGTCGCTGGTGGTCTGCCACTTCGGACGGTGACAGGTGGCGCAGCCCATTTCCATAAACAGCTGCTTGCCACGCTGCACGTCGGTGTCGTTCAGGTTGCGGGCACGTGGAATGGCTAAACCGCGGTGCCACACCATGAACGAATAATAGTTGTCCATGCTCTGGTCGGGAGTGAAGTTGTGAACGCCGTTGTCAAACTGGTTTGTCGACGGGTCGAGCAGTATGGACACGGCATTGCTGATGCCCTCCTTTGTGCCGTCGGCATAGTAAGGCGATGTGGGGTCGGCCTGTATGGCACTTATCACATTGTCGTTGTTTGCCATAGCCTTTGCCCACGCCTTGGTGGAGTACAGTTTCGGACGGTCGGCACGGCTCACGTTGGTGATGTTCCAGATGGCGTTGGCTCCGGGACCGTCCTGCAGCGAGCCTCGTGTAAGGGCGTAGGTGAAACGCTTAATCAGTCCTGTGCCGTTGTACTTCGAGCCGTCGGCATGGGTGCCGCCGCTGACGCCGTCCTTGCCAAATACGGGGTAGTAGGCTCCGGCTGCCATCGCCTTGGCGCTCTCGTCCCAGAAGTTGGGGTTGAGATATTCCGACACGTCCAGTCCTGCCTCTCTCAGACTCTTGGCTTCAGCGGTATACTGCTCGGCTATTGCCTCGTTGGGTATGGCGTCAATCATACCCGTACCGATGATTCCTATGGTTGACTCCAGGCGGAATGCAAGATTGGATGGCTTGGGGTCGGTGTTGAATGCTGAGACGGGGATGTCCAGCTCAGGATAAATCAACTCATACCTTTCTCCGTCGGGGAATTGCAGGGGCAGTCCGCTCTCCATGGCGGTGACGGTCTTCCACTGCAGGTTGATTTGGCTCTCCTCTATAGGAGGCAGGAACGGCGATGTGGCTTGTGTCTGCGGCATTCCTGTCACTTCCGAGATATAGGCTCCGTCGTTGCTTCCAGGTGCCGTGGGATGGTAGACTACAAGCAGGTAACCATTGCCGTTGCCGTAGCTGGTGGTGTAGGAGTTCATGCGCTTGCCGTGACCGTAGCCGGGGTGGCAGTCGAGACACGATTTGCGTGTTGATGCCGGACCGAGTCCCTTAAACACTCCTGTGTTGATGGTGTACTGACGCTCAAAAAGCTGCTCGCCGATGAAGAAGTTCTCAGTCAGTCCCTGCTGCTCCACGGCTGGTGCCGGGTCTTCGTAGCATCCCGACACAGTGTTCTCGGTTGTGCCAAGTTCACCGCCCGGGTACCATTCCTCGGCAGAGAAATTTCCCACAGCCTGTCCTATATACTTCGCATCGGTCTCCACCGCTGCGCCTCCGCCGTCGGCATCGTCATTGTCAGAGCAGGCTGTCACCGAAAGAGCGAGCAGAGCGGCTGAGGCATACAGATATTTTTTATTGTTCATGATGTTTTGTTGCTAATAAAATAAAAGGTGTATTTATTTTACGGAGAGACGACGGAACCATGCGCCTGCCTCGTTCAGCTGGTTGTCAAGCTCCTGAACGGCGTCGATGCAGGTTTTCACCTGTGCGTTCTTGGGGTCGTCAACAAAGGCGATCCCGCTGTTTTTTGCATTCTCCAATGCACTGATGGCAGTGTTGAGGGCATTGCTCAATGCAGGGTAGCCGGGATAATTGTGGTCGCGCATGATTGCCATGAGCGAGTTGGCTGCGGGAGAGCTGGCGCTGATGTTGCGTGTGCCGTAGAGCACGTTCCTGATGGAGTGTATGTTGTCCTGATAGTCTATGAACGAGCGCTTGCTGTAGGGCGACTCGATATAGTCGATTGACTCGTCCTCGCCGCCTTGGTTGGTGGCTACGCGGTATGCCTGTCCCAGCTTCTGCTGGTAAACCTCCTGACAGATGTTTGAGCAGCCGCCAATGAGAATGTTCTCCATGGTCTCCTGCCATGTCTGGAAATAGCCGTTTGCAGTGGTGGCTGCAAGCAGATAGTCGCCGTATCCCATGTTGCGTGGCGAGAGTCCCTTGTTCAGTGTGCCTTCCACCACCCATGGAGCGGCAGTGAGTATGCCGTTGTGCGGTGATGAGATGCCGTTTGCCAGCCAGCCGTATTCCAGCAGGGTTGTCATGTTGCGCACATCCTCTGCCACGGCAGCCGCGAAAGCCAGTTCGTCGATGCCCTTCACCGAGGTCATGCCCTCGGCATTCTCGTTGCCTTGAAAGTCTGCCACGGTGCGGTTGCTGCCGTTGCGGAAAAGCACGAACTCCAGTCCGTGGAAGCCCAGCACCGAGTCGAAATTGCCGTTGTTCTCATAAACGAACTTTGCAGGTGCGGAGCCGTTGATGCCGCTGATGATGGCGTTGCTGTTGAGTGCGGCCACTAACTGGTCGCGGTCTAATGGCCATGAGTCAATGTGCGGGTCAATCTCGTTGTCGGTGGCGGCACCATAGAGGAATGCCTCGCTGCGCTCCCATTCCATGCGTGCGTCCTTGAACGCCTCGCAGGCGGCGTTGATGTCGCTCTGCGTCATGCTGTTGGCCTTGGCGTTTGCATAGAGTTTTGCGCATGCCTCGTAGAGGGTCTGGGCATTGTTTGCCAGAGCGGTGTATGTGGGGTATACCACATCGTCTACGTAGGTTTGTGCTGTCTGTTCCATCAGGCTTTTGCTGACGGCATTGACGGTTGTCTCGTCATTGTCGTCGTCCGAGCACGATGAGACTCCCGTTGTGCATACTCCCAGCAGGAGCATTGCCATGAATTTTGCTGTTTTCTTCATTTTTAATTTTGATTTTATGATAAATTTTTCTATGTTCTTCGTTTCTGTTGTTTTATAGGAAAAATCCCTGGTAGGTCACGCCGATGTTTATGGCAGGCTCATTGTTGTACTGGCTTTTGAGCATTCTGTGGTTGTATTCAGCCTTGATACATATTTGCGGCATGGGCTGGTAGTTGATGCCGCCGGCGAGAATCTTCTTGCCGGTCCACTGCGAGGTGGTGTTGCCGATGCTTGAGTCGTAGTATTCAAAATGTCCGAACACATAGAGCTTCTGCCTGTCGCGGCGCATCTTTTCAATCTGCGAGAACACATCGTAGCCAGCTTCCACCATGGTGGCTATGGCGTGGCTGCCGAAGTATTTGTTGCTGCCGCTCTCGTTGGGCTTCACCAGTGAGGTGCCGGGATAGGTGTAGGAGGCGATGGTCTGTGCATCGCTCACGTAGCCATAGTCGGCATTGCCGCGCACCAGCCAGTTATGTTGGTTGTATGTGAAGTCCAGTGCTCCTATGTATACGTTGCCCTTCACGCGCTTGGCGTCTCCTTTCTCCATGTCGTGTGGCGTGGTGTTGTGCATCGACTGTCCGTAGTAGCCGCTCACTCCTATGCGCAGGCCGGGTATGGAATAGTTGTCCACACGTGCGCTGACACCATATTTGTTTGCCACCTCAAACTCGTAAGGGCTTTTTGTGCCGCCTTGAATCCAGTTGCTGCGGCTGAAGTTGAGAGCGTTAAGTCCCGCCACAAGTTGCGCTTCGTAGCGGAAGTCGCCGCTGCGTCCCCACAGCGCCACTCCCGTCTGGTGCCACGTGCAGGGCAGTATGGTATTTTCGCCTTCAGGACGGTAGACGGTGAAGAAGTTGAGCGGCTCATGGTGGGCATTGGTCAAGCCTACTGGCACCACAATATGTCCGGCACGTATGTTGAAAGCCTTTCCGAACGACTTTTGAATCCAGAACTGCTCCAGCTCCACCTCGCCGCCTTTCTCGGTCTCGCTCTCATACTCGATGCTCTCTTCCGCCTCATATTCTATTGCGCCGCCAATGCCGCCATGCTCAAACTCTATCTCCGTGCCGAAGGTCCAGCCCTTGCCGAAGTCGTAGCCAATGTAAATCACGGCATGTGGAATGTCGAACCGCCCGTGGCTCGGGTCGTTTTTGTAGGCAGGTGCGTTGGAATAGCGCTTCCCGTTGTCGCTGTAGAAGTTGCGCGAATATGCCGCCTCTCCATAGCCGCCGATGCTGAGGCGTTTCCCGCTGACGTGCTGTTGCAGCACGCTGTCGGCGGCCGTCTGCTGTGCGCCGGCTGTTGCAATGCCGGTCATCAATGCGCCGGCGATAAGTCCTAATCTGATACTGTTCATAAACTATCCTTATTTTGTTTCTTTTTTCCGGCTGCAAAGGTACGGCTTTTAGAAATTTCCTGCAATACCTAAAAATTGGTAATTTTTTACATCTGCTGTTTATTGTTGTGTCCTCATTTTTAGGTATTTTAAATAAAAAAACGAAATAATTTCCGTATGAGAAAATATTTTGTTAACTTTGCAGCGCTTTTTACTTTTGAAAACTACGATATGATAGAGAATAATGAATAAATTCACTAAATACAATTATGGCAGTGTCACTGCCGAGGTTTTTACGTTCAGCAACGGCACAGAGGTGAGTGAGGCCCATGTTCAGATTCATGTAACCGATGCAACCATGTCTTACCGCAGCCAGCTGCAGGCGGTGGACAATGCTTTTGTGCAGCTGCTCACAGACAGCCTGCATGGATTTGCCGCCGTGTTTAAGCGTTACTATCTGAGCGATGCCGCCAACCAGGCCGACGGCATATACGCCATGGAGCCTGAGGGCTGCGACTGCGCCATCTCCGTGATTGAGCAGCCTCCGCTCGACGGCACTAAGGTTTCGTTGTGGGCATATCTCATGACAGGCATGCGTAGCGTGAGCTGCCACGGCAACGGACTGCACGCCGTGAGCCACGGAGATTTCACCCACCTGTGGGGCGGGGGAGCGCACAACCTTGCCGTCAACAGCGAGTATCAGACACGCCTGCTCTTCAATGAGTATGTGATGCAGCTGAAACAGGAGGGATGCACTTTGAAGGACAACTGCATACGTACATGGTTCTTTGTGAATGATGTGGACTTGAACTACGGTGGAGTGGTGAGGGCGCGCAATCAGGTGTTTTTCACCCAGGGACTCACCAACCAGACACACTTTATTGCCAGCACGGGCATTGGCGGCCGTCAGGCTGACCCTAACGTGCTCTCGCAGATGGACAGCTATGCCATTGCCGGCATACGTCCAGAGCAGATACGCTATCTTTATGCCCCCACGCATCTTAACCGCACGAGTGACTACGGGGTGAGTTTCGAGCGTGGTACAATGGTTGACTATGCCGACCGCCGCCACGTGTTCATCTCGGGTACGGCGAGCATAGACAACAAGGGACAGGTGGTTTGTCCAGGCGACATAGTGAGACAGGCTGAACGCATGATGGAGAACGTGGAGGCGCTGCTGGCTGAGGCAGAATGCACCATGGATGACATTTGCCAGATATCGGTGTATCTGCGTGACAGTTCCGATTATGCTGTGGTGAGCCGCATCTTTGCAGAACGCTTTCCCCACAAGCCCTACGTTATTGTTCATGCTCCCGTGTGCCGCTCAGGATGGCTCATAGAGATGGAGTGCATGGCTGTGAAAGAACGGAGTGACAACAGCCTGCCTAAATTTTAACTCCATCCTCGACGGTATGCGCTCCTATGTCTAAAAGGGAATCCGAAATAGACTTTTATCAAACTTTGTGGAAACAGATAAAGAAAAATATAATATGGAAAAAAATAAGGCAATAAGGATATATGCGCTCCTTATTGCCTTATTTTTTATTGTTTTGTCTTATTTGCAAATCTTCTTAATCACCTTCACGCTTCCGTCGGAGTATATGTTCTTCTCGATGACAATACCTTTGGCTGTGCTTACGCAGCGTCCGTAGATGTCATGCCGTGAGGTGGATATTATTTTTGCGTCGTTGCCCGACTGTTCTGGAGCAACGATGCCGTCGGCCTGTGCCTTCTCGGCGGCAAGTCGCAACTGGGCATGCACGTTGTAGTAGGCTGGCTTTGGCTTCAGACTGCTGTCGAAGAGCAGTGGATTGTTGTGACGCCATGAATGGTTGTCGGAAATTCCCCACAGAAGCATCGACGGACAGTTGTCGTTGCGCAGGAACACACGTGTGATGGCACCGTATTCCTTTGCTTGAATGTCGAGAGCATTGTCGGCGTATGGATTGGCAAGCGCAATGTCGAGCTCGGTGATGATGCAGTCCATGTCCATCTCCGCATAGCGGCGTATGTTCTTTTCCAGCTTCAGGGTGTCGAGCTGTCCTGTGGTCAGATGACACTGCAGTCCGCATCCGTCAATCGGGCGTTTGTCGGCTTTCAGCCGTTTTATCAGATTATAGTAAGCCTCTGTCTTTGTGTCGCCCATGAACTCCGCGCCGTATTCGTTTATGAACAGCCGTGCCTCAGGGTCTGCCTGGTGAGCCCATACGAAGGCTGAGTCAATAAACTCCTCGCCAATGTAGGTAGACCATATAGATGGGCGCAGCTTATATGCGTCGGGATTGGTGCGCACTATGCTTTGGTCATCGTCAAGCACTTCGTTGCACACATCCCATTCACGTATGCGTCCCTTGTATTTTCCCACTACGTTGAAAATATGGTTCTTAAGTATGTCGAGTAGCTCCTGTCGGGTGTAGTTGTGATTGTTTTTCTTGCCGTCCTGGCTTACCCATGCGGGTACCTGAGAGTGCCATGCCAGAGTGTGGCCGCGCACCTCCTGCTTGTATCTGTCGGCAACCCACATCACTGCGTCGGCGCCTCCATAGTTGAACGAGCCCTTAGATGGCTCCGTGGCGTCAAACTTCATTTCATTTTCTCCCACCAGCAGGTCAAACTCACGTCCCACCAGTCCGGTCTCGCCGTCATCGCGGCTACAGTCGTAGCGATAGCTTGCCACAGCCACTCCTATGTTCTTTTTCAGGCGTGCCGAGTATGTGCGCAGCGGTGTGTCATCGTTAATGTCTGCTGTCCAGTCGTCATCGGGATATTCACCCTTGTTTCCCGGGGCATCATCATCGTCGTCGCTCACGTCTCCCTGGCCGTTGTAGTCGAGCGATGTCACCTTGGCAACGATGCTGTATTCTCCATCTGCGCCTTCCCGTTGCTCCACCACCCATGTGTAGGCTTTGGGATAACGTATTCTGAAGCTCCATCCGTTGCCGTCTTTCTTGTTTGTTGTAAGCAGTGTTATCTCATCGTTCACCTGCAAGGCGGCGTCATCGGTGAGGGCGATAGTCAGCCGTGGAGTTTTCTCGGATTCTTCAAATTCCTGAGTCTTGTTGTTGTAGGCCATCATTCCCTTTATGTCAAGGCGGGCATATTCCTTTGCATTTTTCACCCGGCATATTATGTTGGCCTCAGGGTGCAGAGTGACGTTAACGCCAGCTGATGTCGTGTAGTCGGCAAAGGTTAGTGTCCCTGCGTTTGCCATTCCGGGGATTATCGTTCCGTACACTTCTGTTTGTGCGCCTATGCTACCGTTGCCGCCGAGAGTGGTGCCGTTGAATACAAACAGTGTTCCGCCGTTGCCTGTCGCGCCACTTTTGCCGCCAGTCTCTGCCGCCTCTGCGTCATTGTTTATGAGCAGTGTTCCGCCGAGCAGGCGTATTCCGGCGTTTATGTTATTTTCGTTGCCGGTGATTGTGTATGTGCCGGCTCCCTCCTTTATCAGTCCCACGCTGTTGCCCGAGCTGGAGGCAAGGATTTTTCCTGCCAGAATGCCGTCGGTGCCGGTGCCTCCTACGATGTAGTAGGAGTTTGCCGTACCTTTCTTATAATATCCGTCGAGTGTGCTGCCCGCCATGGTGTTCAGCTCACCGAATCTTATGCCGCGCGTGCCCGATTCTATGGCTATTGTAGCTCCGTCGTGCAGCACTACTTTGCTGTTTTTGAAAACCTCGTTGCAGCGTGAGGCTTCGAGATTGTCGGGCTGGAACGTGCCGCTGCTCATAACCAGACCGTAGAAGCCGCAGTTTGCCGCCACTTCCTTATACGGATAGATGCTGACCGTGCCTCTCATTGTGCTCCAGTCGGGCCATGTTGCTCCTTTGCTCTTCGCGGTGCCTATATACGACCGCTCGCCTCCGGAATAGATGTTGAGTGTGCCGTCTCCGGCCACCTTTCCTGTCCATTCCGTGTATCGCGATGTACGCACATTGGTTGTTGTGCCTGCCGGAATGAATATATTGTCACTGATGTTGCGGTATGAGCTTGACGTGTTGGCAGTGCAGTAGTCGAGTATTCCGCCGTCTTCCGTTGTCAGATAGTCGTCATATTCTCCTGCCAGACAGATGTTGTCGATGTAATAGTCGGTGTTGTTGTGGTGCAGTCCAAGTCTTATCACTCCTTCGGTGTTGTCCGCGCCGGCAGGTTTCATGGTGTATTTCCTGTGTTGCCACACCTTTATGTTACCCTGATGCGGATAGCTCTCATCACGGTAAACCTCCTGCGAGCCTATGAACACGGCAAATTGTTTATAGGCATCGGCATTGTCATTGCCGCTGCGGTAAATATCGCATGTCACAATCGGATAGCGGTCGGTCAGTGCCTTTCCGCGCAGTTCCGTCGGGATTTTAAACTCAGGGTGGCATCCCCATTCTTCCAGTTTAATGTGCAACACCTTGTTGTCGGCGTTGGCCGGGTCGGTTTCCACCGTGGCTGTTGATGTGACGGCATTGCCGTCGCTGCTCCATAACGTCCATGTTGTGCCTACTGGATAATCTTCAAAATCGCATACCGTCAAAGGTGCGGCATGTGCTCCTGCAACCATGATGGTTGCGGCTACGAGACTACAGATTTTTTTCATTCTTTAAACTGTTATAATTCATTAAAATCAGATTGTTATTTTTGTATTTTGTATTAATCAGATTGGTAATTTTATATATCCGCCAGCTTGGCGGTTGTGTTCTATGTATTTGTTTTGGTGTGCAAATTTAGTACTTTTTTCCCAATCTTGCAAGAAAAACATGAATTATTGCTGTTTTTTGATGCTTCATCTATGCCGTGAAAAATAATGGGAAGGCTTTTTCTTTCAACAGAAAAGCCTTCCCATTATGTTATGAAATTAGGTCACGGGGCTTAGAAGTTATAGTACAGACCAAGCTTGAGACCAGTTCCGTTGTCGCTGCCGAAATAGTTCATTCCGTTTCCGCTGAATCCGAAACCGAAGGTCTTCTCACCGTTGAAGTCGGCTGTGTCCTGATATCCGAGGAAGCCGACTGAGGCTGTGGCGAAAATTTTCTTTGTGATGTCGAAACGCACGCCGGGCTTCAAACCAAGGCTCCAGCCTGTGGATGAGTCGCCTTCTTCCGGTTTTGCAGAGGCAAACTGGAACTCACCGTCGATGAAGAAGCTTACTATGCCTGCCTTTGCCACGGTATAGCGCACGTATGGTGCCACAGAAATGATATTGTAGCTCGACTCCTGTTTGGCGTATGTGTAGCCTACACCTAAGCCTATTGCCCATTTGTTGTCGAGATTATATCCAATCTCCGGAGCAAGGGTAATCTGAGTGATTGACTTGTCCTCACCGGACACATCTGTGGAGCTGAAGCTGAAGCCACCGCCGAGGTAGGTTTGTGCACTGGCGCCGATTGCGGCGAGAACGATCACGAATGTTGCGATAAACTTTTTCATAGAATTTCTCTTTTTAAATGTTAGTAATTCTTTTTTCGTATGTCGTTATTTGACGGGGCAAAGTTACTGCTTTTTTGTTATTTCAGTTACTTTTTGCTCTTTTAAAACGCTAAGACTTGTGTCTTTTATTGATTTTTATCACAAATATACGTCTTTTTTACAAAAATAGCCTGATTTGCAAGCATGATACATGCTATTGCGTAACTTCGTTATTCTGGGTAGCTGAGGTTTTCCGGTTTCATGCACGACAGCACCTCGTCCACATATTTTTTCGATTCCCATTGTGCCATGGGCAGGTCGTGGAGCAGCCAGTTGCCGCAGTCTTTCGGTGCAGCTCCTGGAATTTCTCCCTCATAGTCGGCTATGAACCTGAATGTTCGCAGTATCAGGTTGGCTATGTCCTCGCTTCTCAGATCGCCGCGCATCACAAGGTAATTGCCCGTCTGGCATCCCATGGGCCCCCAATAGATTATGCGGTCTGCCCACTCGGCATCATTACGCAGGTATGTGGCGGCAAGATGCTCTATGGTGTGCAGAGCCGCCTGCTGCATTGCCGGTTCGCGGTTGGGCTCTTTCATGCGTATGTCGAAGGTTGTTATGACCTCGTTGCCTGCATGGTCTTTTCTTGATACGAATATACCGCGGCTCAGGCGGTTGTGGTCTATTGTGAAACTTGCAATTTTCTTCATGCTGTTTGTTTTTTAATTATAAAATTTATAATACATATAAAAAACTTCTCACTTCACACTCCTCACTCCACACTGAATCAAAGTGCATTAAGCAGCGCCTTTGTGGCATTGAACGACTTTTCGGCCATGCTGCTCCAGAAGTCTGTGTACTGTTGTGCGTTGCCTTCTTTTAGCGGAATGTCGCTTATTATGCGGAACGACACAAACGGTATGTCTCTCTGACAGCACACGTGAGCAATTGCCGCCGACTCCATGTCAACAGCCATGGCTTCGGGAAAATGACTGGCTATCTCACGCATCTTGTCCACGGTGTCCACAAACCAGTCGCCAGTCACAATCAGCCCTTTGTGTATTGTTGTGCCGCAGTTGAGGCTTGCTGCTTTTTCCACTATGTCTTCGGCGCTTTTGAATCTTTCGGGCATACCCATCACCTGCCCGAACATGGCCTCCGGGCCGCAGTACACATCGTGGTAACACGTCTCTGTCGACACCACCACATCCTGTATCTCCAGTGTTGTGGAAGCTCCTCCCGCCACGCCTGTTGATATTATCATGTCGGGACAGAACTTCTCAATCATCTGCCATGTGCTCACGGCGGCGTTCACCTTGCCAATGCCGCTTTGCATCAGTATCACGGTGTTCAATCCCATCGTTCCGTAAACGAAGTGCCGGTTTTCGAAAGTCAGTGACTTTGGTGTTTTGAGCAAGCCTTTCACCTGCTCAAATTCCTTTTCCATTGCAATGATTATTCCTATTTTCATTGTTTGTTATGTTTATTTTGCTTTATTGCGATGTTTCTTTTATGTACCGTAGCGTAGTTATGCCGTTTGTAAGTGGTGCCGTCAGTCCTTCTCGGGAATCATTGTTGCATTCTTGTCAAGATAATTCTTCGAGGCATCAACGGCTATGAGCACACGGTCGCCGCCACGCATATAGGCACCGTCAACTGAGAAGGTGGTCACCTTACTGTCCATCTCGCCAAGATAGGTGAGTGTGCCGTCGGAAGGATTCATCCACCACACGTTTTTCTTCGCACCCGAAATCTTGGTGAGGTCGATGTCCATAGGCTTGCCGCTGTAGTTATATACCAGCAGGTAGTCGTTGCCGCGGGTGGCAATCATGCGGTCGTAGCGCTCACCGTTCTTGCCGGCAATGATGCTCTGGTCGGCAATGCGGTCAGTAAATGGGAAGTTAAGCATGAGATACTTAAGATATTTCATCTGCCCGTAGCCGGGATCCTTCATAGCCTCCCACCATGGTTTCTCTGCACCAAACGAGCCAAGCAGACCTGGACGCATAAACTGCATTATGGAGTTGTGACCATAAGTGTGACCAAAACAGCCTGCAAACACAGCCCAATAAGCATAGCGGCGCACATCGTAGTCCTGCCAGCGTGGAGCGTCGAAGTCGTGAAGTCCCTGAGGTATGTCCTCGTAAGAAGGCTCACCGTCGATTACAGGACGTATGGGCGACTTCTCAAAACTCATGTCAACGTAGGTCCAGTTGTCCTCCTCTGTATTGTCCTTTATGGTGTAGTCTCCGTCACCGTTGCGCTGTCCATAGCGGCGGTGTCCGCTCTGGAACATATTGAAATCCATCCACTCGCGGTCGTTGAACCACCATGCAGAGGTGGTGCGTCCTCTTGGATGGAAAGTCATGATGTGCCCTTTGTCCACTTTCTTTATTGCACATGCCAAGGCATCCCACACTTCCGGCTTCTTGTCACCGCGTATGTCACCGCCAATCATCCAGATGATATTAGGCTTGTCCTTATATCTCTCGCCGAGGAACTTGCCAAGCGCAGCCGCCTTTTTCTCGTCCATGGCTTTAAGCTGCGAGCCCCAAATGCAGTCCATGGCAATATAGATGCCGTTGCGCTCAGCAACATTAACTATATAGTCAAGATGCTCCCAGTAGCCATACACACCTGGCTTCGACACCTTTGAGAAATCGAATTCAGCATTGTTGGCAGCATGACCGTAGATATTGAATGTAGGTATTCCGTTGAGCACCTGAATCTGCTCCACGTTATATCCAGCCTCACGTTCCTTTGCAAGATAGAACTCCACCTCGTCGCGGTTGAGGCGCTCAGGCAGCAGCCACGCTGTGTTGCCCATCCAGAAGAAAGGCACGTTGCCTTTTTCGTGAACGATATAGCGCTGGTTGTCGCTCACCTTCAGAGCACCGTTGCTCCAAGGCTTGTAGATTTGTTTTTTGGCAGCCGTCATTGTGCCTGCCATGAGCAGCATTAGAGTAGCTGCTGTAATTGTTCTTAGTTTCATATTGTTAAATTTTTTATTATTCTTTGTTTATTGGGCTAATAGGGCTTATTGGGCTAATAGCCTGCACGAAGATTCTTCATTCTTCATTAGTTCGCAAGCTCATCAGCTTCGCAGTCTTCACTCTTCATTTTAACCCCATCTTTCAAAACAATCAGTCCCTTGCCGAGGTTGTAGTGATTTCCGGTCTTGTCATAGACAATGGTAATGGTGTGACCATGATAGTTGATGCCGTCGAGACACCAGTAATCCCAAGTGCCCTCGGGGATGAGAGGATTCACGCGGATGCTGCCGTCAGCCTGTGGACGGAAACCGCAGATGCCGGTAATCATGAGGTCATTGAATGTGGAGTGGTTATAGTAACGGCTGCGCTCACGGTCGCCCATAAGCCAATAGCCTGTAACCTCGTCAAGATACTCGCCGATATAAGGACGTCCGCGGTGATGCTGGCTCTCCACATAGAGTTTCATCTGGCGGAAGAACACAGAGTCACTAACCACCTGGGAGTCTTTCTTTGTAGGGTCGTTGAGATAGTTTGCCAAGGCTGTCAGAGTCTGACTCGACGCAAACGGCCAGATTGCACCGTCCCACTCGCATTTGCCAAAACCATGACTGCGGAACAGCGGGTGACGGCGCTCGGCTGTGGTCAGTCCATAAGGAGCCGAGAATCCCTTCTCGTCGGTTATCTGCAGCCAAGCCTTGTCAAACTTCTTGTCGGTGGTCATGTTGAAATACCATGGAATGTATCCAATAGCCTCACGCACCTGAGCGAGAGTATCACCACGCATAGTCTCGAAGAACTCATGCTTATCGTTCCAAAGCTTTGTCTCTACAAGATATTTCAGAGTCTCTGCCTCGCCATCGTATGTCTTTGCCTTGTCAGTCTCTCCTGCCATTGTGTGCATTGCAGCCAACGCACGGGCATTGCCATACATATAACTGTTTATGGTAGGACGGGCATACTTTTTCTTTCTGCCACCACTGATACTTTCCTCCATACCATCCTGCACGTCACCCTGCCAGTATAGTCCATTAGGCAGGCGATTGCTGCCTTTCCAACGTGCATACTCATCATCAAACGAAGGCATCATACCCAACAGCCATTCCTGATCGCCCCACAACTTATATGCCTCAAGAGCCGCAGCGGGATTACATGAGCTAAACTTTGTCATCTTCTGCATCGGCTTGACGTCGTTGCCGTGATACCAGGTGTTGAGAATCTGCTTCAGGGAAGTGGTGTC
>JAGAPI010000083.1 GCA_017623335.1 Prevotella sp. | reverse complement strand
CCTGTGGATACCACGACAGCCAACGCAGCCAAGACAACAAGCAGTGAGGATGAGCACGACGGCATGGCATCCGACGTCTACATCAACTTCCTCATCAACTGCCAGCCCGACGCCACGCTGCGCCTGCTCATGGACAGCCAGACCAACGACTACATCACACTCAACGGCAGCGGCGTGCTGCGTGCTTCGTTCTACAACAAGGGAGCCTTCAAGATGTTCGGTACCTACCTCATAGACCATGGCACCTACAGCATCACGATACAGAACATCATAAAGAAATACTTCGTGTTCAACAGCGGCGGAACGATAGTCTTCGGCGGCGATCCCTACGATGCTGCCCTCAACATGCAGGCGGTCTACACCGTTAACGGCGTGTCGCTCTCCGACCTTAGCACCAGCAGCGCCTTCAGGCAGAAAAGCACCACCCGCGTGAACTGCTTGATGAATATTGGCGGACAGGCAAAGCGGCCGCAAGTGACCTTCGACCTCGACATGCCGACAATGGACACCGACGAAAAGCAGATGGTGAACGCCCTGATTAACACCGAGGAAGAGAAAAACCAGCAGGTGCTCTACCTTCTGGGCATCGGCAGGTTCTATCCGCAAGCGGAAAACAACGCCGGCGCCGAGCAGGCAAGCCGCACCTCGCTCGCCATGCAATCGCTGCTCAGCGGCACCATCTCAGGACAGATAAACAGTCTGCTCAACACCGTGCTGAAAAACGATAACTGGAACTTCGGCGCCAACATCTCCACCGGCGATGAGGGATGGAACAACGCCGAATACGAGGGAATCGTAAACGGGCGAATGCTCAACGACCGCCTGCTGTTCAACGGCGAGTTTGGTTACCGCGACAACGCCGCTACCGCTAACACCTCATTCATCGGCGACTTCAACATTCAGTACAACCTCACGCCCAACGGCAACCTCTCTATAAAGGTGTACAACGAAACCAATGACCGCTACTTCACAAAGTCGAGCCTCAACACCCAAGGCGTGGGCTTCGTGGTGAAGCGCGACTTCACAAACTGGCGCGACCTTTGGAACACGGGACGGAAGAAAAAAAGGAGAATTAAATAAAAATCCACAGCATTTTTTCGTTTTAACCCTACATTCCTACACCAAGCGCCATTATTTACTGAATACCAGTAAATTACAGGGTGTACCCTTTGTCTCAACCCTACACCAACCCTACACAAGGGTACACCCCTGATTGTCCGAGAACGTCTATCGCACTTTCTTTTAGGCATGAATTACACGGATATCACGGACAAGATAAATAAGAAATCCGTGTAATCCGTGCCTAAAATTGTGACACAAAGTAATATGTAACAGGCTTTTCGGACGCACGTTTTCTGTCTGGGATGTGCGTTTCAGCGCGCTATTCTCCACGTTTAGAAATCTAATTCCTACATTTAGAAATCTATTTTCAACGTTTAGAGAAATGTTTTCAGCAAAATGCTCCGCTGAAATGCGGTATTTTCAGGGTGTATGGTTACCCTCATATTTTTCAAAGAGGGCATGACCTGTTTTTATTGCGGATTTTTCACAGAAGTGACACATCCACACAAGTGACTGATTACGAAATCATCTGCAAAAACAGATAAAAAGAATGAAATAAACAAATAAAAAAGCCAATATAGCTCACACCCTGCACATCATCACGGCATATAGTCCGGCAGTCTCGGTGCGCAGGCGGCTGTCGCCAAGATGCACGGACTTATAGCCTGCCGCCACGGCATATTTCACCTCATCAATGGAGAAGTCGCCCTCGGGACCAATGAGCACCGTTATATCTTCGTCGGCAGGCAGGTGTGATATTTCATCAAACAAATAAGTGCGGTCCACCTCGCCGTAGCAGTGGGCGATGTATTTGGCACCGCCGCGCGCAGCATCAATAAACTGGCGGAAGGCGGTCATGTCATTCAGCCGGGGCATCCATGCCTTATGGCTCTGCTTCACCGCCGACACGACGATGCGCTCCATACGTGGAAGCTTTATAACACTGCGCTCGGAGAATTTACAGTTGAGAAAGGTAAGCTCATCAAATCCCACCTCCGTGGCTTTCTCAACCATCCACTCCATGCGGTCGATGAGCTTGGTGGGAGCTATGGCAAGGTGCATACGGCGGAGCCACTGCCGCTGCTGCGGCAGATGCTCCAGTATCTCATAACAGCAATGGTGATTGCTCACCATGGTGAGGGCAGCACGGAAAAAACTGCCGTCACCGTCCATGAGCATTAGCTCATCGCCCGACTGCATCCTAAGCACGCGCGCCACATGCTGCGCCTCGTCGTCAGGGAGTTCAGTGGTGCTGCCTGCACCAGGAACGTAAAAGAATCGTGTTTCCTTCATCTTTTTTAATTTTGCTGCACTGAATATTGGGCTAATTGGGCTTATAAGGCTAATAGCCTCTATTGCTTTTCAGACCTGAAAAGCAGGGCAAAGGCAACAGCCACCACCAAAGCGTAGGCAGAGAATATCCACCACACTGAAGTCCAGTCGCCAACCTGAATGCCGCTTTCGTTAACAGTAAAACTGTTAACAACGGTCTGCGCGCCAATCATGCCGATGGAGGCTCCCAGTCCGTTGGTCATCAGCATAAACACTCCCTGTGCGCTGCTGCGGATGTCAATATCCGTCTCATTGTCGACAAAGAGCGAGCCCGAGATGTTGAAGAAGTCGAATGCCACGCCATACACTATCATGGAGAGTATCAGCGCCCAGATGCCGCCCGAAGGGTCGCCGATGGCGAAGAAACCGAAGCGGAACATCCATGCAAACATGGCGATGAGCATGACACGCTTGATGCCGAACCTGCCAAGGAAGAACGGTATGAGCAATATGCACAGCGTCTCGGAAATCTGCGACAGGGAGATGAGCAGATTGCTGTGGCTCACAAAGAACAGGTCCTTATACTCGTCGATGGCTGCAAAGCTCTGGATGAACGGACCGGCATAGCCGTTGGTTATCTGAAGGCAGCAGCCAAGGAGCATGGAGAACACGAAGAATATAGCCATACGCGGAGTCTTAAACAGCGAGAACGCCTTCAGACCGAAAGCATCGTAAAGGCTCTGCTTCTCCTTCTTGGGATTGACTGGGCACGCAGGCATGGTGAGCGAATAGCAGCACATGATGATGCTCCATGCTCCCGACACAAAGAACTGCGCATAAGTGGTCTCATAGCCAAACAGCGATACTATCCACATGGAACAGATAAAGCCGATGGTGCCGAAGATGCGTATAGGGGGAAAAGCCTTCACGGCATCGAGCCTTGCCCTGTCGAGAGCGTTATAGCACACAGAGTTGGTGAGCGCCAGCGTAGGCATATAGAAAGCTATTGACAGCAGATAGAGCGGGAAAAGGTCGGAAAACGTAACGCGGTCGCCCATCGCCTGCCCTATCACTCCGAGTCCAATCATCGACAAGCCTGCCACAAGATGGCTCAGCGACAGCAGACGCTGCGCCTGCATATAGCGGTCGGCAATGATGCCCATAAGCGCCGGCATGATAATCGATACAAAACCTTGGGCGGAATAAAACCAACCGATGTTGGCACCTATGCCCACAGAGGCGAGATAACCTCCCATTGAGGTGAGATATGCTCCCCACACTGCAAACTGCAGAAAATTCAGGACTGAGAGTCTTAACTTCATTGTTATTTTATAGTTTTAATGTTTTTGTTTCCTAAATAAATGTTTTCATTCCGTGGCAGCCACAACCGGCAGAATACTTTCCCTGCCATCAAGGCTCGGTTCTTACTATTCTCATATCGCCGGCAATATCGTCGATGTACACAGTGCCTCCGTGCCATTCGGTCATGGGCAGCTCACCGTCAAAATGAAACCAGCGCACCACCCTGTCGCCGTCAGTTTCCACTACGCACTGGCTGTAGGTCCTGTTTTTGTAGCATACGGCGTGGACCCCCAGCCGGCACATTCTTTCTTGGCTCATCTATTAATAAATGTGTAGGTTTATCGCTGCCTCCAACCGTTGCGGGCGCTGAAACAGCCTTCGCAGAGTCTCTCTTCAGCGAATCAGAGCGCAGTCCTCCGGACTTTACTCCTCCCGACTGCTGCGGCTCTGCTTTCTGACGCATGCGCACCAGCTGTATCTGGTCAATCACCAGCAGCTTCAGGGTCTTGGCATCGTCACGTCCGCCCTTGCTGAGATAGATAAATCCGTTTATCTCCTTTATCTTCTTATCATTTTTCTCATTTATTGTCAACCGCGTCTCGCCGCTCGACATCACGCGCTGATACCTCGACACAATGGTGTCGCCCTCATACTTCACTGCTATGAGAGCCACAGCATCCTTCATGCCTTCCTGATAGAGGAACGACGAACGGAAGTTGAGCTGCAGCATGTCGTTGGCATGATAGGACGTGTCGGCAACGATGTGGAAATCCATGCGGTTATGGAGCGGAACGGCACTGAGAACCTTGCTGCGCACTCCGTTCCACACGTTGGCTGTATCGCCGTTGGCGCTGAGCATCACGGTGTGAGTTCCGCCCGAGGCTCCTATCTTCTGCGCATCGGCATCGAGACGCTCCTCCAGCGACTTGTAAATCTCCGCCATGCGGTCGGCATGACTGTAATAATACACCATGGACGAATCGAACTCAGCCTCGCTGACACCATACTTCTTCAGCACGGCAAGGAAATACAGACGGCGCTTGTAGTCACCATTGCCGTCGCCTTCATCCGCCAATGTAGAAGCCGCGCCCTGAGACAGATGATAGTCATACAGCAAATCCTCCATCTCGCCGGGCTGTATGTACTTGTCGGGAACCTGCGGCCTGCAGCTAAACAGCAGCACTACCGGCAGTATCTTCGCTATTGTCCTTATCATCTTTTTTTTTCTCCTCCACATCTTTCTTCTTATCATCGCCAAACAGTGTGCCAAGCTCCTCACGGTAGAAAAGCATGGCTGCCACCACTCCCACCGACACGCAGGAGTCGGCAAAATTGAACACGGGGCTGAAGAATATGAACTCGTCGCCGCCAACTACGGGCACCCAGTCAGGGTAGGTGGTGACAATCAGCGGGAAATAGAACATATCCACAACCTTGCCCATGAGCACGGGGGCGTAGCCCTCGCCGAAAGGCACCAGCTCGCTGAGAGTGTAGGGCGTTGAAGCCGAGAATATCTGTCCGTAGAACAGGCTGTCGAAGATGTTGCCGGCAGCTCCCGCCAGCACCATCGCCACACAAACCATATAGCCCGTGCGTGCGCCCTGCCTAACCAGCCTGCGCAGGTAATAACAGATAAATCCCACAGCCACAATGCGGAACAGAGACAGAACAACCTTGCTGCCTATCTCCATTCCGAATGCCATGCCATTGTTTTCGATAAACAATATCTTGAACCAACTGGCTATCTCGATGCTCTCGTGCAGCGTCATGTTGGTCTTCACAAGTATCTTTATCACTTGGTCGGCAACCAGCAGCAACACAATGAGAATGGTCATAAAGACGCCGCTTCCAAAAAAATTCTTGCTCTTCTGAGTCATTTAAATTATACTATCTTTTCATTTTCGACTGCACACTGAGAGTGGCATGAGGCACTGCCCGCAGGCGTTCCTTGGGTATAAGCTCGCCAGTAAGGCGGTCGATGCCGTAGGTCTTGTTGGCTATTCGGATGAGCGCTCCCTCCAGTCCGCGGATAAACTTCTGCAGGCGTGCCGCCTGATTCATGATATCCTCTTTCGACTGTGTCACGCTGCCTTCCTCCAGCGCCTTGTACGTTGGCGATGTGTCCTCCACATCGTTGCCGTCGCTGTTTGTCAATGCCGCCATCAGTTGCTTATAGTCACGTTTTGCAACATCCAGTTTATCGTTTATGAGCAGGCGGAATTCCTCCAGTTCTGCATCACTGTACCTTGTCTTGTCTATCATAATCTTTATAGTTTTATTTGTGTTAGTAATTATTGCTATCGGTATTATATATAAATAAGGTGGAGCCAACGCCTTAGCGTTTCTCCACCTTTATATTAAGTTTCAGTCCGTCGATGTCCACCTCCGCGCCGTCGTTTGCCGCCAGCACAATGCTGTCGGCGAGCACCTGCGTCATGATGTACTCCTGATAGCTGTCAACCGCCTTCTGGACGCTTTCATTTTCGCTAATTGTCACACTGATGCGGTCGGTAATCTCCAGTCCGCTGTCCTTGCGGATGTTCTGCACGCGGTTGATGAGCTCACGCGCCATTCCCTCGTTGCGAAGCTCGTCGGTGAGCTCCACCTCAAGAGCCACGGTGAGGTTGCCCTCGTTGCTCACGAGCCATCCCGGGATGTCCTCGCTGATTATCTCCACGTCGGCAGCCTCCACTTCGAGAGCCTGTCCGTCAACGGCGATTCCGATTTTTCCGTCGCGCTCCAATGCGCCAATCTGGTCTTGGTCGAGAGCGGTCATGGCAGCGGCAACGCCCTTCATCAGCTTGCCGAACTTCTTGCCCATCACCTTGAAGTTGCACTTCACCTTCTTCACCAGAATGCCCTGACCCTCAACGAAGTCGAGCTCCTTCACGTTCACCTCGTTGCGTATCAGATCCTTCACAGCCTCGATGTGCTGACGCTGTTCATCGTCCACGGCAGGAATCATTATCTTCTGCAGCGGCTGGCGCACCTTGATGTTCACCTTGCGGCGCAGCGCGAGCACCATGGACGTAATTTTCTGCGCCATGCCCATGCGTGCCTCAAGGTCGGCGTCGATGTAAGCCTCGTTAGCCTCGGGGAACTTTGCCAGATGCACGCTCTCGCAATTCTCCCTACCTGTGGCGGCGGTGAGGTCGAGATACAGCTGGTCGGCATAGAACGGCGCGAACGGCGCAATGAGCTTTGCCACCGTCTCCAGACAGGTATAGAGTGTCTGGTATGCGGACAGCTTGTCCTTGCTCATCTCCTTGCCCCAGAAACGCTTGCGGTTCAGGCGCACGTACCAGTTGCTGAGGTCGTCGTTCACGAAGGCGTCGATGAGACGTCCGGCGCGGGTCGGGTCGTAGTTGCCCAGCTCCCTGTCAACGCCCTTCACAAGTGAGTGGAGCACCGACAGAATCCAGCGGTCAATCTCGGGACGCTCCTCAACGGGCACCTCGGGCTGCGAATAGTCGAAGCCGTCGACGTTGGCGTAGAGAGCAAAGAAGCTGTAAGTGTTATATAATGTTCCGAAGAACTTGCGGCGCACCTCGTCCACGCCGTTGGGGTCGAACTTCAGGTTGTCCCACGGCTCAGAGTTGGTCATCATATAGAAGCGCACGGGGTCGGCGCCGTATTTGTCGATCATTTCAAAGGGATTCACCACGTTGCCCACGTGCTTCGACATCTTGTTGCCCTTTGAGTCGAGCACCAGACCGCTGGAAATCACGTTCTTGAACGCCACGGAGTCGAACACCATCGTTGCGATGGCATGCAGCGTGAAGAACCAGCCGCGTGTCTGGTCCACACCCTCGTTGATGAAGTCGGCAGGGAAGGCTTTTCCCTCGTCAATCATCTCACGGTTTTCAAACGGGTAGTGAATCTGTGCGTAAAGCATTGAGCCAGAGTCAAACCATACGTCGATGAGGTCAGCCTCGCGCTTCATGGGCTTGCCGCTCTCGCTTACAAGCACGATATTATCGACATAAGGACGGTGAATGTCAATGCGGTCATAGTTCTCCTGACTATAGTCGCCGGGCACGAAGCCCTTATCCTTCATAGGGTTGCTTTCCATCACGCCCGCAGCCACAGCCTTCTCAATCTCGTCGTAGAGCTGCTGCATAGAGCCGATGCAGATTTCCTCGCCATCCTCGTTGCGCCAGATAGGCAGCGGCGTGCCCCAGTAGCGGCTGCGCGACAGGTTCCAGTCGTTGAGGTTGTCGAGCCAGTTGCCGAAGCGTCCTGATCCCGTGCTCTCGGGCTGCCAGTTGATGGTCTTGTTGAACTCGCTCATGCGCTCCTTCTTTGCCGAGGAACGTATGAACCACGAGTCCAGAGGATAGTAGAGCACCGGTTTGTCGGTACGCCAGCAGTGAGGATAGTTGTGTACGTGTTTTTCTATCTTCAATGCAATTCCCGCCTGCTTCATTTCCATGCAGAGAACTATGTTGAGGTCCTCAGCCTTCTGGGCAGCCGCCTCGTCGTACTTGCCGCCGGGATTGAACTCCGGGGCATAGGCGTTCTTAACGTAGTCGCCGGCGTGCTTAGAGTAGGCATCGGCGTCCACACAGCGTGCGGCAAACTCCTTGTCGAGCTCGTCCATGACGTAGTACTTGCCTTCGAGGTCCACCATCGGGCGGGTCTCACCTTTCTTATTTATAAGGAACAGCGAAGGTATGCCTGCGTCCTTTGCCACCTTGGCATCGTCGGCACCGAAGGTAGGCGCGATGTGCACTATACCCGTACCGTCGTCGGTGGTAACGTAGTCGCCGGGGATTACGCGGAAGGCTGCGCCCTCCATCTCCACGAACTGGTCCTTGCCGTTCTCGCCCGTAAACACCTTGTCTGGATTTGCTGCCGCATACTCCTTTACAAACGGCGCGGCGTTCTCGTCAACCTTTGCCGAAGGCTTAACCCACGGCATCAGCTGCTCGTATTCCATTCCCACAAGCTCGGGTCCCATATATTCTCCCACGATGCGGTAGGGCACAACCTTGTCGCCGTGCTTATATGCCTGCATGTCAGCGTCTTTGCCCTCGGGCTTGAAGTAGGCGCTAACCAAAGACTCTGCCATGACTACGGTGATTTTCTGGTCGTTGTAGGGATTGTATGTCTGCAAAGCCACATATTTTATATTAGGACCCACACAGAGGGCGGTGTTCGACGGAAGAGTCCACGGAGTCGTGGTCCACGCGGCGAAATACGCCTCGCCCCACTCCGTCCACTCAGCCTTGGGGTTCTTAGCCTTGAAGAGCACGGTGGCAGTCGTGTCCTTCACGTCGCGGTAGCAGCCGGGCTGGTTGAGCTCGTGGCTCGAAAGTCCCGTACCCGCTCCCGGGCTGTAGGGCTGTATGGTGTAGCCTTTGTAGAGCAGACCCTTGTCGTAGAGCTGCTTGAGGAGCCACCACAGAGTCTCGATGTATTTGTTGTCGTAAGTGATATAAGGATGGTCGAGGTCCACGAAATAACCCATTTCCTCGGTCAGCTTGCGCCATTCCGCGGTGTACATCATCACGTTCTGGCGGCACTTTCTGTTATAGTCCTCCACCGAGATGTACTTCTCGCTCTGGCGGTTGTCGATGTCAGCCTTGGTGATGCCGAGCTCCTTCTCCACGCCCAGCTCCACGGGCAGTCCGTGGGTGTCCCAGCCAGCCTTGCGGTGCACCTGCATTCCCTTCATCGTCTTGTAGCGGTTGAAGGTGTCCTTTATGGAGCGTGCCAGCACATGGTGGATTCCCGGGTGTCCGTTTGCCGAAGGAGGTCCCTCGAAGAATACAAACTGAGGACAGCCCTCGCGCTCGTCTATCGACTTGTGGAAGATGTCGCGCTCTTCCCAAAGTTTCAGAATGTCTTTGTTTGTCTGTGTCAGGTTCATACCCTGATGTTCAGCAAATTTCTTGCCCATAATTCTTATTTTATTGCTTTTATATTTTTATCACATTTAAATTTAATGGCTGCAAAGATAGTGTTTTTTGATAGAATAGCAAAATAAAAACGCGATTTTTATGTTTTTTTTACAGCGTTTTCCCTGTTTGTAACTTTGTGGTAGTAACACGACAAGTTCACCAACGAGCCCTAACTCGGTGACAAGCCAAGCACCTAACGCAGAAAACTTGCAATGCGTCCTTCTGATTATCTCTATGAAAAAAGAGCAAATGACCGTGCACGACGAATGCAGGACGCAGGTGTCACGCCTTATGCAAAAATGGGATATCCTATTATTTTAAGGATTGTGACACACCGTAGCCGAACAATGCGAAGTCGCCCTTCATCGGGTCGTCGGGAAAATACTCGCGCAGCTTGTCTGACAATTTTATGGCTGCTGACATTGAGGCGGTCTTTGAAGTCATCAGTCCCAAGCGGACTGACTGCTGAAGAACATGGGTATCCATTGGGATAATGAGCGTGCGGCGGTCAATGAAGCTGCTCCACAGACCGAGGTCGACGGGAGAGTTATCACGTACCATCCAGCGCAGGAACATGCACACTCGCTTGCAGGCTGAATTGGTATTCTTGGGAACAATGCCCCCTACCCTGTCATTCTCGGCAAAATAGGCAGTGATGGCTGTAACGGCAGACAGGCAGTCGGTGCAGCCCATGGTCCTGAGCCATGCGCCCATGCTGCCATAGTCGCGCAACATCTGCTGCAAGGCACGAAGCATGCCGTTCATCATACGGCAAGTGTAGAGACGATAGAAACAACCGTCATCATCGTCACGGAGCAAACGCTCAAAGTCACCTTCAAGCACCCAATTGTACATGTCGCCACGGGCGTGGTCGAGCAACAGTTGAATCTTGGGCATGAACTGCTTACGGCTGCCATAGCTCAGACATGAGGCTACGAAGGCAGTGGTCTCACGGTTGTTGTCACCCGTGACCTGATGCATGAACCACGAAGGGTCACCATTGATAAATTCGGCATTCTCGTATTGCGCCGCCAAAGAGAGTAAATAATTTTTCATTTTTGTAAATTTTTTAATTTGGCAAATAAGGCTTATGGGGCAAATAAGGCTTATAAGACTTCATTCCAAACTTAGCATTAAAAAGGAGTAACGACATCACGTCGTCACTCCCCCATGAAGTGTTAAACATTATTTTTTTAACCTTGATTTTCAAGTCTTATGACTCTTAGATTTTTATCAAGCAAGATTACAGGATGGTCTTCACAGCCTCAAGCATACCCTTCTGCTGGATGAGGTCGAGGAAGCCCTTAACCATGGCGTTGAGTCCCTGGATGTTGTTGAGGTCCTCGCCATTCCAGATGCTTGTTGCGCCGAGCACACCGTCGGTAACCTTCTGTGTGTCGCCTGTAGCCCAGAGATTCTTGAGCAGCTCCATGATGTCCTGTGCGTCGTTTGGAACGATATCCACACCGTCCTCACGCTTGCCGCCCTTATAGTAGGTGATGATGGCAGCGAGACCGAACACAAGACCCTTAGGCAGCTCGCCCTTGCGCTCCAAATATGTCTTCACT
>JAGAPI010000082.1 GCA_017623335.1 Prevotella sp. | reverse complement strand
TTTGTTTTTGTTTTACTGTTTATTCGTCAGTTTTGTGTAATTTTGCATCCGATTTTGCATAAACGGCAAAACGAGACGTAGATGAGGTATTTTATTCATTTCTCTTATGACGGCACCAACTATCACGGTTGGCAGAGACAGCCCAATGGCAACACCGTGCAGGCTGAGCTCCAGCGCGCATGTTCGCTGGCTTTGCGCCGTGACGTGATCGTTGTTGGCGCAGGACGCACCGACACTGGTGTTCACGCCCGCCACATGGTGGCACACTTCGACTGTGACGAGGCTCTTGACTGTCAGCACATGGCTTTCAGGCTGAATCACATTCTGCCGCGCGACATAGGTGTGCAGAAGGTTGAGCCTGTGGCTGACGATATGCACTCGCGCTTCAGCGCCACCAGGCGCACCTATCATTATTATGTACACACAGCCAAGGACCCGTTTCTCGACAAGTACTCGCTGCAGTTGCACTACCGGCTCGATTACGAACTCATGAACGAGGCTGCGCGCACGCTGCTGGAGTATAAGGATTTCGGGGCGTTCTGCAAGGCTGGCAGCGATGTCAAGACCACGCTGTGCGATGTCACTGCCGCCGCGTGGCATCAGACCTCGCCCACAAGCTGGTATTTTGAGATAGGCGCCAACAGATTTCTGCGCAACATGGTGCGCGCCGTGGTCGGCACTTTGGTTGAGGTGGGTCGCGGACGTCTCTCTGTGGACGGCTTCCGCAAGGTCATTGAGTGTGGCAGCCGCTCATCGGCAGGCGAGAGTATGCCGGCAAAGGCATTGTTTTTAGAAAATGTAGAATATTAGGATTATGTGGTTATTACTTGCATTTCTTTCAGCAGCACTTTTAGGATTTTATGACACATTCAAGAAGAAGGCGCTTGCCGGCAATGCCGTCATTCCCGTGCTTTTTCTCAACACGTTGTTTTCAAGTCTTATTTTTCTGCCGTTCATTCTGCTCAGCGGCTACACCGACGTGCTCAACGGCACCATCTTCCATGCCGCGGGCGGAGGATGGGAGGTTCACCGCTATATACTCGTGAAAAGCTGCATTGTGCTCAGCTCGTGGGTATTAGGATATTTCGGCATGAAACGTTTGCCGCTCACCATTGTCGGCCCCATCAATGCCACCCGTCCCGTGATGGTGCTTGTGGGAGCATTTCTTGTGTTTGGAGAGCGTCTCAACGGTTGGCAGTGGATAGGTGTGTTGCTTGCCGTCATGTCGTTTCTGCTGCTCAGCCGCAGCGGCAAGAAGGAGGGCATCGACTTCAAGCACGACCACGGCATTTGGATGATTGTGGGGGCAGCAGTGCTCGGTGCTGTCAGCGGACTCTACGACAAGTATCTGATGGCTGCTCCTGCCGCCGGCGGTGTCGGGCTGGACAAGATGACCGTGCAGTCGTGGTATAACATCTACCAGTTTTTCATGATGGGAGCCATGCTCATGCTCCTGTGGTGGCGAAAGCGTGCCTCGTCGCCGTTCCATTGGGACTGGGGCATCATCTTTGTTAGCATATTCCTCTCGGCTGCCGATTTCGCATATTTCTATTCGCTCAGTCTCGACGGTGCCATGATCAGCATTGTGTCCATGATTCGCCGCGGCAGCGTTATTGTCAGCTTCCTGTTCGGCGCGGTGGCGTTCCACGAGAAAAACCTCAAGTCGAAGTTCGTCGACCTCATTCTGGTGCTTCTCGGCATGGTGTTCCTGTATATCGGTTCGAGATGACGGGGCAGTTTTTCTGCTGCCGCCAGTATTCTGCTCATTAATTAATAAAGGAGCTAAGGGGAATTCCTTAACTCCTTTAATTTTTTTATTATCATTTATCTTGTATCAACCTATTATAAAATAAAGAAAAGGCTGTAACTTTGCATCCGTAAATAAGTATTGAGTGGAGTGAATGTTGAGCTTCTCAGAACTCAACATTCACTCCACACATAAACGTTGCTCTTGGCATTGGCATACCTGCCATATATTCGTATTTTCGGGCAAGCAGGTTTTCTCCCTTAATCCAGAGTCTGGCGTGTTTGCTTGCGGCATAGCCGACGGTGGCATTGAG
The DNA here is from genome assembly GCA_017623335.1 of Prevotella sp. The sequence continues at coordinate 3,117 of JAGAPI010000082.1, read as the reverse complement.
CAGCGTGAAGTCCTCGGCTGTGCTGTTCTCGCCAACAGCGGTGTATAGCCCGCACACCTGCATCAGTCCTGCGCTGCCGCTCCAGCATACATAACGCATTGAGACTCCGAGATAACCTTTGTATTTGGGAGCTGAGACTACGGGATAGCGCATGTCGAGCCACGAGTGATTGGTGTTTATGCTCCAATGCCTGTTTATGTGATATTGCAGTTCTATCTCCGCGCCCTTGTTTCTCAATGCTCCAGTGTTGACATTCTTGCGGTTAACGGTCTGTATGATGTTGTCGGCGTCGATGTAGAAAAGATTCACTCCGTAATGAAGCCTTCTTGACAGAAGACGCTGCTTCCATGACACCTCGTAGCTCCACATCTGCTCAGGCTCCAAGTCGGTGTTTGACGGAGGATAGAGGTACATCTCGCGCATGGTGGGATTGCGGAAACCCTTGCTTGCCATCAGTTTAAGCTCGCCGTTGCGCAGCGGACGGATAACAATGCCAACCTGTGGAATCCACTCGCTGCCAGTGACGGTGTGATGGTCGTAGCGCAAGCCTGCCTCTGCGGTGAGCCATGAAAAGATATCCTGCCTGATGTCGGCGTATCCTGCAATCTCATGATTGCGCTCCTCGCCGCTCTGCTTGTTTTGTGTCTCTAACACCTCGCCAGTCTCACGGCTGGTATAATAGGCATGACCGTAAATGTTCTGATAGTCAAAGCCCACGGTCAGGCGTGAGCCTTTCCAAAGCACGGCACTCTGATACCATGACACACCCATCAGAGCATCGTTTGAGCGGAAAAGCCGCGTCTGCGGACTGCCGTTCAGGGCATTGTAGCCGTCGTTGAGCTTATGCCGTCCGAAGCTGTCATACAGACTCAGCCGTCCGCTGGTGCGCTTATAGTGGTTCTCTATGCCTGCCGTCACCGTACCGCGTGTAATCCACTGGTCGGCTTCGAGCATCGGAGCCGTCACCGTGCCGGGATAGGAGGCGTTGAAGTGGGTGATGTCAGCATCGGCAAACAGGCGCCAGTTGGCGTTGAGGTCATACCGCACCTTGGCAAAGCCGCCATACTGCTCAAATCCCATGTGAGGACGGTGGTTGTCCGAACGGCTGTACTGTGCACTGGCGTTAATGCGCAGTTTACCACGGCGCATTCCATATCCCGCCTCGCTCTGGAAAGTTCCCCATGAGCCGGCTCCGAGATTGACGTATGCCCTACTGCCGTCAGTGTCCATGCTGCGGGTGACGATGTTCACTACACCGCCCATGGCATTCGAGCCGTACAGCAATGATGCAGGACCTCTGAGCACTTCCACCCTTTCAGCCATCATTGTCTGATAGGCATCGGATATGGAGTGGCCGTAAATGCCGTTGTATTGAGGATGTCCGTCGATAAGCACCATCACCTGTCCGGCTCCCGATGAGATGCCTCTCAGCATCATGCCGCCCGAACCGCCGCCCGACACTCCGTAGCCAAGCACTCCGCGGCTTGTAAGCATCAGTCCCGGCACCTGCTCCATCAGTGTCGGCAATACGCTGACGCGCTCATTCTCCGTGAGCTTGTCTCTTCCCACCACAGTGACGGTTTGCGGCAGGTGACGTATGTCGGTGGTGTTGCGTGTTCCGGTAACCACCACTTCGTCGAGGCGGAGCGTGTCGGCTATTGACGTTCGTGCGGAGACTGTGGAAGAGACAAGCAGGAGTGTTCCTAAAATACAGTCTTTTATGTTCATCTGCTTATTCCCGGTTGTCGATGTCAATCAGGTTGTACTGCAGTTTTCCCAGTCCTATTTTTTCGGCATAGTCCACTGTCCATGTGCCGTGACGGCTGTTGATGCGCTCCTGGAGTTGGGCAGAGGTATCGCCCTCGGCATCGCTGTGGCCAAATACGAGGTCGAGACATGCCTTGTCGAGAGCCACAGGGTCTGTGGAGGCAAGGATGCCTATGTCGGTCATTTCCGGCTTGTGTGGGTTGCCGTCGCAGTCGCAGTCAACCGAGAGATTGTTCATCACGTTTATGTAGAGCACCTTCCCCTTCATGTATTCATGCACTGCCTGTGCGGCGGCAGCCATCGACTCAAGGAATCCGTCTTGGTTGTCGATGTGCCCCCACAGTTCCTTCACGTTCTCGGTCACTCCTGCCGTGTGTATGTATGCCTTGCCGGCTGACGACGCCACACCGATGGAGGCATTTTTCAACACTCCGCCAAATCCTCCCATGGCGTGCCCCTTGAAGTGGGCGAGGTTGATCATGAAGTCGTAGTTGGCGAGATGGCTGCCAACGAGGTTGTATTTGATGTGCTTGTCGTCCTTTACGGGTATCTTTATCGAGCCATCCTCGTCCATGATGTCCACTGTGGCAATCTTGTCATATCCGCGCTCGGCAATGGCACGGCGGTGGTTCTCGGTCGTCGAGCGGTTGCCGCCGTATGCGGTGTTGCACTCCACGATAGTTGCCTTTGTCTCATCCACCAGCGGTTTGATGAATGCAGGGCGCAGATGGTTTGATTTCTCGCTTTCTCCCGTAGAAATCTTAAGTGCCACGCGTCCTTTAGCCTCCACTCCCAGTGCCTTGTAGATTTTTACCACAGCCTCGGGCGTGATGTTCTTGGTGAAATACACCGTTGACTTTTCCTGTGCCCCCATTGTCACCGACAACAGCAGGCTTGCTGCAATACATAATGCTCTCATTCTTTACTTCAAAGTTTATTTTATGTTTCTACTATTTTTTATATAATTCTGCTTTTGGGTGCAAAGTTACATAAAAAATTCCGAATGCCTTATACCCCGATTGTGGATATAATTACCCATTTTCCTGTTTTTATTGAATTTTTATTTTTTTGAAAAAGGTCACAACGTCACACCCCAATGCCCTGTGTTTATCGGCGTTTCAGGGCATTGGGGTGTGACGTGTAGGACGTTTCATGAAACTCACATAATGGTTAAATAATGTGTATTATTATCATTTTTTTATGTCAACATATCATAAAATAAAGAAAAAGCTGTAATTTTGCATCCGTAAATAAATATTGAGCGCTGTTATGAGCAAGACAACGATGGGTACAAAGCTTCCCAGAAAGCTGGAACAGAAGATGCAGACGGTAGGTGAGCAAATCAAACTG
>JAGAPI010000081.1 GCA_017623335.1 Prevotella sp. | reverse complement strand
CTGTATTCCCTCATACTCCCCCTTGCGGCAAACCGCCAGGTTGCGGCGTTCAGGCTTGAATGCCGCCGCCTCGTAGCAATAGCACGGGATATTGATTTCTTCGGCTATGCGTTTCGCCAGCCTGCGTGCAAGTTCAGCACACTCCTCCAGGGTGATGCCGCTGACAGGTATTATGGGCAACACGTCCGTCGCACCGATACGCGGATGCGCTCCGTGATGCTTGCGCATATCTATCAGCTCTCCTGCTTTCCTGACTGCCCTGAAGGCAGCCTCAACCACTGCCTCCGGTTCTCCCACAAACGTAACAACGGTGCGGTTGGTGGCTTCTCCGGGATCAACGTCAAGCAGTTTCACTCCCTCACATTCCTCTATGACATCAGTAATTTGCCGAATTACATTTTTGTCACGCCCCTCACTGAAATTCGGGACACACTCCACAATTTGTCTTGTTTTTGCCATTATATTTTATAGTTTTAGTTTTCTTTTGCAAAGATAATGCAAATCGAGAGCAAAACAATCAAGCTTGCTTGTATTTTTTGCCGAGATGCAGCTTATCTTCTGCAAATTTACATAAAAATCTCGAATTATAAGCCAGTAAAATAAAAAACTTAAATTATTTTCCCAAAAAGAGCGAAATTTATCCTTATTAAATGGAAAATCAAGGCTACAACTGCAAAAAGACCTGTCAACGTACCCTTAGTCACAATAATTTGTTAACGTTTTATAGAGGAAAGGTATAACAAATAATCGAGAATTTGCAGAAATTTGTGTGTTTTTTTACTTTTAAATAAGTTACGCTGCATCTCGGAAATAAAAAAATCACGATTTTTTTTGTATTTCGCTCGATTTGCAGTAACTTTGCATTAAAAACAAGACCATCAATGGACATAAAGGATATAAAAGAGGAATGGAACGTCCGGCTGATGGATAACCTCAAGGCGTTTATTGCCATCTGCCGTCGCCACAACCTGCGGTGGTATTGCTGCGGAGGAACATCGATAGGCGCCGTGCGCCACAACGGACTGATTCCATGGGACGACGACATAGACGTGATGATGCCACGCCCCGACTACGACCGTCTGCTTGAGATTGCCAGAAGCGAAATGCCGCACCTCAGGCACGGCAAGGAAAACGGTAAAGACGGGACAAACGGCAAAGGCGAAGACAGTGGAAACAACCGATACGAGATAATAACCCCCTACAACGACAGCGACTATCCGCTGTACTTCGCAAAGATTTCCGACACCACGACCACGGTTGTGGAGGAGCGCGAGCGTCCCTGCGTGATAGGCTTGTTTGTTGACATCTTCCCCATCGACGCTACCGACGATGACACCGCCGCAGCCATACGCACCAAGGCGCGCTACGCCAAACTGCTGAACAAACTCAACGCCGTGTCGACCCGCAACACTTTCATCGAGTACATGTCTCTGCTGAAAAACACTAAGGAGTGGGGACGCTTTGCCATAAAGACCGCGGCATGGCTATGCCGCGCCACAATACGAAAGGCACTGATAAAAAAGATGGATGCCATAAGCCACCGCTTCGACTACGATACCGCCAAAAACGTGGCGGTACACACCGGCTCATACGGCGCACGCGAGGTGTTTCCCAAGGAATGGCTCGGCAAGGGAAGCATACACAAGTTTGAGGACATAGAGGTGGTGCTGCCCGAGCAATACGACGTATATCTTCGCCATTTCTTCAACGACTACATGCAGCTGCCGCCCGTTGAGCAGCGCGTGGAGAAGCACAACCGCGCATACGTCAACCTCAGCTGCCGCCAAGCGATTGAAGACATTCGGCAATTCCTTGTGTGAGAGTGTACTGCGGCTGCCAGCCGAGCGCACGAAGGCGCGAGGTGTCGAAAGTGGCGCGTTTTATAAATGAAGAATGAAGAATGAAGAATCTTTTTGGAGTGAGGAGTGTGGAGTGTCCTGTGAATGCGGCATCGTTTTCTGAATTATCACATTCCGTCCTCCAGCCTTGGCAATCAGCTCTGCCAGTTCTTTGATGGTGACACACGACTGCTCGTCGGCGACATTATACGCCGTGCCGCTTACACCTTTATATAATATAGTGCGCAGAGCCTCGGCGCAGTCCTTAACATATATCCATGAGCGGTACTGGCTGCCGTCGCTGTTCAAAACAATATCCTCACCGTTCACGACGTTGCGCATGAACTGGGCGTATGCACGGTTGTCGCTCTCGGTGAAGTTGGCTCCGTAGGTGTGGCAGGGACGAGCCACCACAACATCCAAGCCGTACTGGGCGGCGTAAGCAACACACAAAGTCTCGGCGGCACGCTTCGACGAGGGATAGCAGGCGCGAGGCGTCATCGTGTCGACATAGCCACTGTCTTCTTCGCGCCAGAGTTTTTCCCCGTTGTCGCTGCCGTAAACCTCGCCCGAAGAGACGTAGAGCAGGCGCTCCATGCCGTGGTTGCGTCCGTAGTCAAGCAGGTTTCGCACACCGTCGATGTTGGCAGTCATCACGCCAACGGGGTCGGTGGAAAAGCTGCGCGGGTCGGCACCGCTGGCAGCGTGGACGATAAGATGATAACGGGTGTCGCCATCCAGCGGACGGCACACATCATGGCGCACAAAGTGAAAACGGCTGTTGCCCGTGTACTTTGCAAAACGCCTTTTGGCACGCTCCTCATTGCGGCCTGCCGCATAAACATCGTGCAAGCCCTCCTCCATAAACAAATCGACAAGAGCCGAACCGATAAGTCCGGTGGCTCCTGTCACAAGTATGTTTTTTCTTTCCATATCTTCCTAAACACCCAAAATAAACACTGAACACTCACTTCAGCCAATTCTCCCGTTCCGTGTGCATCAGCGCCTTCAGAATTTCGAGGTCCTCGATGGTGGTAATCTTGATGTTCTTCTCCGAGCCGGGCACGATGTGCATCACCCGTCCGCCAAGCTCAGCCATGAGCGTGCAGGTTGCCACTGAGTCGGTGATGCCTTTTGCAGCAGCCTCTTCATGGGCAGCCATCACATTACCAAGGGTGAACGTCTGCGGTGTCTGCGTGCGGATGAGTTTGTCGCGCGGGATGCTCTCCGAAGTGGTAAAACCATCATCGCTCTCAAGTATTGCCTCGCGGCATTTTATTCCAGTCACCGCACTGCCGTACTTCTTGCACACAGCGATGTTGCTTGAGATAATATCCTGCGACAGCAGCGGGCGCACGGCATCGTGGATGAGCACAAGGTCGTCGTCCTTAACGCCAGCCTCATGCAGCCCCCACACTCCGTTGTGTATCGACTCCATGCCGCTGCTTCCGCCGGGAAAAATCCACTTCAGCTTGGTGACGGAAAACTGGTTGGCATACGACTGCAGCACCGTCTCCCACCCGTCGAGACACACCACGGCGATGCCGTCGATGTCGGGATGACGTTGAAACGCCATGAGGGTGTGGATGATGATTGGGCAGTTGTCCACATGCATGAACTGCTTTGGAATGTCCTGTCCCATTCTGTTGCCGCTTCCGCCGGCTATAATTAATGCGAAATTCATTTTTTAATTTTGAGTTACGAATTACGAATTACATCAGCACACGCAGCTTCCCGGCTTAACATCGCGGAGGATTGTTGTCACACTCAGATTGCCGTCGAAGTTCTCGGCAGAGAGAATCATTCCCTGGCTCTCAATGCCCATGAGCTTGCGCGGAGCGAGGTTGGCGATGAAGAGCACGTCCTTTCCTATGAGTTCCTCGGGCTGATAGAACTTTGCGATGCCGCTCACGAT
>JAGAPI010000080.1 GCA_017623335.1 Prevotella sp. | reverse complement strand
TAAGTGCGAAGCCGGCCACAAGATTAGGACTCCTTATAGGGTCGTCGCAGACTACGACGTTGATAGGGTGCAGGTGTAAAGACGGCGACGTCAAAGCCGAGCACTACTAATTGCCCGAACACTTTCTTCGTGAAAGTCCTTAATGCTGATAATTTCAGATGCTTCGGAGACAATATAAGTCCGAGCGAGCATGTTTCGTGTGTGCAAGAGTCAACCCCATACGGAGTCTCAGGGCATGAGACTTTCGAAACGAAATATTTGGTGGTTATTGCGCCGGTGTTCCACCTCTTCCCATTCCGAACAGAGAAGTTAAGCCCGGTTGCGCCGATGGTCCTGCAATGCAATGTGGGAGAGTAGGATGCCGCCTTCTTTTAAGACGAGGAGTCCAGAGCAGAAATGCTTTGGACTCCTTTTTTTGTTGTATATATATAGTTCCTTAGTTGTGTACTTTACTTTTAATAATAAATTTCTCAATACACATAAATTATATTCAATCAGCATAGGGGTAAAATACAAAAAATGTGTCATAGCTAAAGAATATATAAGAATTATTGCAACTTATGAATGAGTTATTGCAACTATGAACGAAGTATAGCAACCACAAATAGAGATGACAGAAACGACAGACATAGAAAAATTGTTCAGGAACCATTACCGGCGACTGTGCCTTTACTCTACACACATAGTTAAAGATGTTGATGTGGCAGAAGATATAGTGATGGATCAATTTTTGAAAATGAGTGAGCGTATGAGCAATATGCCCAATACTATTCTTAATCCTAAAAGCTATCTGTACCGTATGACACAGACTGCAAGTATCGACTATGTTACACATACACTGCACACGGCAAAGCCGGCAGATGTGATGGACTTGCCCGATGATACAAATGGTGTTGAGGAGCGTCTTGAGCGCGAGTCAAGGCTATGGGGGCAGATTGATACGTTGCCGCCGGCATGCCGCCGTATTTTGCTTATGAGCAAATGCAGGGACATGAAATATAAGGATATAGCAGTCACGCTTGGTATATCTGTGAAGACGGTGGAAGCGCAGATGGCAAAGGCCTATTCCATTCTGCGTGGAAAGGCCAAGGAGATTTATATGATGTTTTTCTGATGTGTTATAGTCGCTAATTTGATAAAATATAATATCGTTTAATTTTGTTCATTTACTTGTATATTAAAGTGTAAAACCAATATGTGATATGAAAGATATAGATGAGGACGAGCTGCGTTTTGTGGCAAATCAGTACAAGGAGCAACGGCTTGATACCGATAAGGCATGGAAAAGATTTCTGTATGTCGGCGGCAACAGGACCGTGGCAGGTTACGGAAAAAGATGGCTGGCAGCGATTGCCGCCTCCATATTTGCCGTAAGCGTAGTTGTGGCTTGCATGGTTGCAGGCTACCGTATGTACGACAACAATGGCATTCAGCCCGATGATGCACCGTTGATGAAGGACAGTGTGGAACAAGTACAGAAAAATGACAGTATTGTGGTGCTTCATTTCGACAATGCACCGGTGAATGATGTTATGCGCCAGCTGTCGCGCCATTATGGCTGCAACCTGTCGGCAAGCGACACCACCAAGCGTGTGAGCGGTGACATACAGGTAGACTCGCTTCATACCACCGTTGACATTCTTGAACAGATACTCGGCATAAAAATCACAGTGAAATGAGACTACATTTGCTGATAATGACACTGATGCTGCCAGCATTCATGCAGGCACAGAGCTATACCGTGTATCAAAAGATGGAGAGCATAAGACAGACCCATGGCGTGTTTTTTGTTTATGATGCCTCGCTCAACCTGAACATACCCTATAAAGGTGAGCCCTTTGAAGGCAAAACGCTAAACAAATCGCTGCGGATGCTGTTTGATGATACCAGTATAAAATACAAGCGTCATGGCAGAAACATAATGCTGTGGAGTGAAGTGCATCCGCAGAAAAAGACAGTGCGCAAAAGTAAGGTGAATGTCAGAACTGTAACGCTGGGCAAAGTGCAGGAACTTCCCGATGTCACAGTTACCGGCAGCAGCAACTCGCCTGTGCTGACCACGCAGACAGGCAAGCGTACCATTACGGCTGACGACATCAACACAGAATTTGCGCTGCTCAGTTCGCCCGACCTGATAAAGACACTTCAGCAAATATCGGGAGTGAGCAACGGCATTGAACTGTCGTCGGGACTGCTCGTGCATGGCGGCAACAGCGATGAGAATCTTTTTCTGCTCGACGGCACGCCCATTTATCAGACAAACCACTCGTTGGGACTGTTCTCGGCATTCAATACCGACGTGATTGAGAGCGCGGATTTCTACAAAAGCGACTTTCCTGCGAGATATAGCGGCAGGGTGTCGTCGATTACCGACGTGACGACACGCGACGGCGACATGCAGAAGACAAAGGGAATGTATTCTATAGGGCTTATCGACGGACGGGTGCAGGTGGAAGGTCCGCTTGTGAAAGACAGGACCTCGCTTAACGTGGCATTGCGCCGCAGCTGGATTGACTTGCTGATGAAACCCATACAGATGATAGTAAACAGCGGTTTGGACGACGGTGAGGAATTTACGTTCAGCTATGTGTTTTACGATCTGAACGCAAAGCTCACACACCGTCTCAATAACGGCGGTACGGTGTGGCTGAGTCTGTACAACGGGCGTGACAGCTATAGCGTACATGATAAATGTGACGACCTTGACTCGTATGTGACCGACAGTTACAGCAAATTCCGCTGGGGCAACGCCACCATCACCATTGGGGCAAACTTAAAACCGTGGTGTAATGTCAACGCTACAATGCGTGCCATAGGTACATACAGCCATTCACTCTATAACTTTGACGAGGATGACACCTATCATCAGAATGACGGCATAGTGCGCCGCCTTAGTCTTGACCTGAATCACAGCAACACCCGGATGTATGATGCCGGCGTTAAGACCGACCTGATTTGGACTCCCTCGCAGCGCCATCATGTGAGGTTTGGCGGCAGCTATACCCATCACATCTTCCGTCCGCAAAGCATCATGCAGGCTATGTATTTCGACAATGGCGGAGATAAGATTGACACGGCATCGGTGAACGAACGCAACAGCACGGTGTCCGACGAGACATCACTATACATTGAGGACGAGATGCAGGTGACGCCGCGTTTGTTGGCAAACATCGGCAGCAGCTACACCATGACCGTTGTTGACGGCAAGGTCTACAGTATTGCCGACCCGCGCATAGCCCTGAAATATCAGCTTTATGACTGGTGCTCGCTGAAACTGTCGTACACGAAAATGTCGCAGACGGTACACCGTATGGCAAGCAGCTTTCTCGAAATGCCTACCGACTTCTGGGTGCCTACCACCGCAGACATTCACCCCACCCAGTCGCAACAGTTTGCCGGCGGAATCTATACCCGCAGGGGCAACTGGACCGTGACATTGGAGGGATATTATAAAACCACGAGCCACTTGCTGCAATACAAGAGCTGGCTGGGATTGCAGCCGCCTGCCACACGGTGGGACAAGAACATAGCCGAGGGCAGGGGAAGGGCATACGGCGTGGAGTTTGATGCAGCATACCGCACACCGCGCCTGTCGGCATCGCTCGCCTACACGCTGTCGTGGAGCAGGCGCAACTTCCCCGAACTTCACAGCCGATGGTTCAGCGACCAGTTTGACAACCGTCATAAGCTGAACTTGTCCGCACGCTATAAATTCAACGACCGCATAGCGGTGTATGCGGCGTGGACCTATCGCAGCGGCAACCGCATAACCATGCCCACGGGCTATGCCCTGACACCGTCGCTGCCCGAAGATGCGATGAAAGCTGATGCCGGATATATTTACACCGAGCCGAACAACTTTGTGCTGCCTGCCTACCACCGGCTTGACCTTGGGGCAGACTTTAGGCACACCACCAGGCACGGGCACACAAGGATATGGAACGTGAGCCTGTATAACGCCTACTGTCACATGAACACCATGTATGTGAACTTGAAAACAAACAAAGACGGCACATTCTCGGCAAAGAGCCGCGGCTATATACCTGTGATTCCGTCGGTGAGCTACACAATTCAATTCTGACAATATGAGAAAAATAATATCATCCGTTTTTCTGGCACTGTCGTTAGTGTCGTGCCAGGACAGTATCAGCCTCGACGGCATCGCAGGCGGCAGCCGCATGCTGTTGTATGCCTTTCCCACCGATGCCGATACGATAGATATACGGCTGTCGACGGTACAGCCTGTCAATGGCAGAATGCCGCAGCTTGACGTAAAGAGCGTGACATGCGCCACCAACGGCGTCAGCGACAAGGTGATATATGCAGGCACCACCGTGGAGAAAGGTTTCCCAGTATTCCTCTACCGCGCCGTAGGCAGTCATCATTGCGGTGATGAAATCTGTATCAAGGCGAGTGCGGATGGATTGCCCGACATTGAGGCCGCCACCCGTATTCCGCAGCGCCCTGCCATAGATGCTTCCGACTACAGTCTGATATATAACGACGGTGAGCTGCGCAGTCAGCTGAAGCTCTCGTTTCACGACTTGCCCGACGTGGATTATTATGCCGTGCGTATAAAGGGGCGCCACGTTCCGCACAGCGATTATATGGCAGACGATACGTGGCTTGGCGTGGAGACAAGCGCCGAACCGCTGCTGAACAACTATTCGGGAGCAAAGCTCGACCTTGGCACCTCAAATGACTTTTATCACAATATGTATATCTTCGACGACTCCTCGTTTGGCAATGGCGTCGCCACGCTCCGCATGCCCATAACGTATTATTACAGAAGCCTGTCTGCCTATCAGTCGCATTTACTGGCATTGTCAAGGGAATATTATTTCATGCTCAAGTCGCTCAACGACATCAGCAACAATGATCTTGCCCAGTATGGGCTGGCGTTTGCCTTTTCAAGCTATACCAACGTCAGGGGTGGCTGCGGCTGTGTGGCTGGATATGCCGCCGACAGTACCGCGTGGCAGAAGAAATACAATCTGCGCTATGTAGTGCGTTGCGATAATCCCGATGCCTATTGGCTTGTGTCTGCTCCTGATTTAAGGGAATACAACTCCGGCAGGGGCTCTTTTAGCCATGAGGTGATATATGCTGAG
>JAGAPI010000079.1 GCA_017623335.1 Prevotella sp. | reverse complement strand
TGACTCGCATGCCGGGTCGATGAGCCAATGACCGGCTTTCGACAGAATACCGCCTATGATTATCAGCTCAGGGTCGAACATTGTAGAGAATGTGGCAAGTCCCATGCCAAGTATGTAACCTGTACGGCGGAATGTCTCTATTGCCAGTTCATCGCCGCGTTCACAAAAATCTATAATAACATCGGGGCTTAGCTTTTCGGCATTGCGCATCAGCGAGGGCTTGTCGCTCTCGTCCATTATCTCATGTGCGGTTTTTTGTATTCCCTTTACCGACACGTATGTCTCAAGACAGCCACGCAGTCCGCATTCACACTGTCTTCCTCCGTCCTTCACACATGTATGCCCTATCTCGCCTGCAAAACCGTTGGCTCCAAGATGCTCCTTTCCGCGCACAAACATATAGCCTCCAACACCAAATCCGATGTTGAGATAAATGAACTCGTTTACGCCGTGAGCACAGCCATAGTGTGCCTCTGCAAGGGAGGCCGCATGACAGTTGTTTCCGATGGCAACGGCAATGCCGAGACGGTCGCGCAGCATGCTGGTGATGGGCACAATCCCTTTCCATGGCAGATTGTTGGCGTTTTCAATACATTCGGTCTTGAAATTTGCGTTTGAGCAACTGATGCCTATGGAACGTATATCTTCAAAGCAGTTGTTGTCAACGAGAAATTCTGTAACAACGCTGCAAAATTTGTCTACATAATCAGATATGTCCAGATAGTCTGTGGTTGAGAATTGTGTTTCAGCAAGAATATTGGCACGGGAGTCCACGATACCAATCCTTGTTATGTCAGGATTGATGTGGGCGCCGATTACTTTTGTTTTTAGTGTTGTTTGTTCCATAAATGTATTTAGGATTGTCTTCTTAAGTAATTGGATGCAAAATTACGAAAAAAAATGAAACTGCCCAAATGTTTTGCTGTTTTTTTGCGATAAATGCCCCTCTTATTTTAAATAAAATGAAAAAAGAGTTGCTATAATGAAATTTTTTTGTAAATTTGCACCCACAAAACAAGAATACATTCAGAATATCGATATGAACGTTTTAGAACTTAGTGAACAGGAAATAGGCCGCAGACAGAGCCTTGAGGAGCTGCGGAATATGGGCATTGACCCATATCCGGCAGCAGAGTATCCAACCGACGCATTTTCCACCGACATCATCGCCAGTTTCAGCGATGATGCTCCACAGCGCGAAGTGTGCATTGCCGGCCGGCTGATGAGCCGCCGCGTGATGGGCAAGGCGAGCTTTGCCGAGATACAGGATTCAAAGGGCAGGGTACAGGTCTATATTTCACGCGATGAGATATGTCCTGGCGAGGACAAGGATTTGTATAATAAGGTATTCAAGAAGCTGATGGACATCGGCGACTTTATCGGTGTAAAGGGATTCGTGTTCCGCACACAGACGGGCGAGATTTCCGTACACGCCAAGGAGCTGACCATGCTCTCGAAGAGCCTTAAGCCGCTGCCTATAGTGAAATATAAGGACGGTGTGGCATACGATAAGTTTGAGGACCCGGAGCTGCGCTACCGTCAGCGCTATGTTGACCTTGTGGTGAACGACGGAGTGAAGGATACGTTCCTTAGCCGTGCCACGGTGATACGCACCATACGCAAGGTGCTCGACGAGGCAGGATATACCGAGGTGGAGACACCTACGCTGCAGGCAATTGCCGGCGGTGCAAGCGCACGTCCGTTCATCACCCATTTCAACGCCCTCAATGTAGATATGTACATGCGTATCGCCACGGAGCTTTATCTGAAGCGTCTCATCGTGGGCGGTTTCGAGGGTGTATATGAAATTGGAAAGAACTTCCGCAACGAGGGTATGGACCGCAACCACAACCCTGAGTTCACCTGCATGGAGCTGTATGTGCAGTACAAGGACTACAACTGGATGATGTCGTTCACCGAGAAGCTGCTTGAGACTGTTTGTATTGCTGTGAACGGCAAGCCCGAGCGCGAGATTGACGGCAACATCGTGAGCTTCAAGGCTCCATACCGCCGTCTGCCTATCCTCGAGGCCATCAAGGAGAAGACAGGTTACGACCTCAACGGAATGGACGAGGCTCAGATTCGCGAGGTGTGCAAGAAGCTGAACATGGAGATTGACGACACCATGGGCAAGGGCAAGCTCATCGACGAGATATTCGGAGAGTTCTGTGAGGGTACATATATTCAGCCTACTTTCATCACCGACTATCCTGTGGAGATGTCGCCGCTTACAAAGATGCACCGCTCAAAGCCGGGACTCACCGAGCGCTTCGAGCTGATGGTAAACGGCAAGGAGCTTGCCAACGCTTATTCAGAGCTTAACGACCCGATAGACCAGGAGGAGCGTTTCATAGAGCAGATGCGTCTGGCAGACAAGGGCGACGATGAGGCGATGATTATCGACCAGGATTTCCTGCGTGCCCTCCAGTACGGTATGCCTCCTACATCGGGTATCGGTATTGGCATTGACCGCCTTGTGATGCTTATGACTGGCAAGACCTATATTCAGGAAGTGCTGTTCTTCCCGCAGATGCGTCCCGAGAAGAAGGCTCCCAAGAGCAGTGTTGCCGAATGGGCTGCCGTAGGTGTGCCTGAGCAGTGGGTGCCTGTGCTGAACAAGTGCGGATATTATCTTGTGCAGGACATCAAGGAGGTGAAGGCACAGAAGCTGCAGCAGGACGTTTGCGGAGTGAACAAGAAATACAAGTTGGGCTACGACAATCCTAAGGTGGAGGAGTTCCAGCAGTGGATTGACAACTCTAATAGTTAAATGAAGAATGAAGAATGAAGAATGAAGA
>JAGAPI010000078.1 GCA_017623335.1 Prevotella sp. | reverse complement strand
TCAAGAAGTCCATCATGATGATTGTCGGAGCCTGTATCTTCCTTGTGGCAGCAGCTCAGGAAACAGCCGTCAAGGTACGCGACCACTGGAAAGAGGCGGAAAAGTCCATTCACATAGAAGTGGAAGGGCTTTCCCGAAATAGTCTTTTCCAGTCCGAAACATTCTCGGTATGTACTGACATAACCGGCAACAGCGTTCCAACCTAAAACCCAGGACAGCTTTTAGTTGGGTTCAGCATCCTGTGCCCCACCACCAAAGCCTTGGGATAACGCAGTTGAAGGTCTTTAAGCAATTGGTCCATAGAGCACATTTGCTTGGCTGTACGCGTGTCGGCTGGCTTGCCATCCTTGTCCAAACCTCCCTCGTAGCAAACGCCTATGGAATGGCGGTTGTGGTTACGGCAGTGAGCACCCACTTCGCTTTCCGGACGTCCTTGATGCACGATGCCGTCACGCGTAATGTAATAGTGATATCCGATGTCTCTGAATCCACGGTGCTGACGGTGGTCACGTCGGCACTCCTCAAAGCTCAGACTACTCCCCATTGGAGTAGCCGAGCAATGCAATACGATTAGTGTAATTGTGCGCATTTAGGTTTCTTTTATACTGTGCAGCTTGTCACACCCAGTGTTGTGGCAATGGCGGTGAGCACAGAGGTTATTAACTGAATTATGAATTTCCAAGTTTCTTTCTTCATGACTTATACATTTAGTTTTTTTACTTTTTATTCATCGGCAGATTTATCGACATTATACACCGTCTGCTCCTTGATTTGTGCAGCAGCGTTGATACTACTGTACGACAGACGGCCTGTAGCACGTGCTCTCAGATGCACACTTTTCACATTTTCGCCGACAGTGAACTCTGAAGCTGAATCAGCGCCTCGGGTTCTCATGCCGCACGAGAAGATGGCAAGGTCATCAAGCTTCACGCTCTTACCGTCGAGCACAAGTTCCTTGATACACTTAATCATGTCCGTGAGCACACCCTTTATGATACCCTCCGAATAAGGCGAGTTATGGTTGGCCATGTGCTCAGCCAGTTCGGCAGTGTTGAGCATTTCATCTGTCACAGTGCGGGCGTACCACTTGCCATACATGGTGCTCTTCTGATTGTTGTTCTTGTAAAGTTTGTAACGAATCATGAATAATTGTTTTTGTTAATGAATAAATTGATTTACACTACAGAGAGGCATGCCTGTTTCTCTACAGTGCAAAGTTATGAATGTCGCAAACGCTGTTTGCTACTTACGGACGCATCGTGTCCGTTATTGTCCGTTATAAATCATAAATGTGTTGGTTTTGCACGTTTTGTTTTGTACTTTTGCAAATGCTTATGAACATCCATCCATTCAAGATTCGTACCTACGGGCGCACCGAACTGGCACAGCTCTATTGTCCCAACATGACTTCACGTGCCGCTTTCCGCAAGCTCATGCAGTGGATAGACCTTTATCCGCAGCTCAACCAGCAGTTGGCAGCCCATGGCTACATGCCTCATCAGCGCACCTATACCCCAGCGCAGGTGCGCCTCATTGTCGATGCTCTTGGCGAACCGTAATCATCCCCAAAAACAGATATGCCATCTACGCTTCTTAGTTGTGCCATTTACGACGGTTAGTTATGCCACTTTTGCATGGGAAGTGGCATATCTGTTAAAATAGGCATCATAAGTTGATTAAAAACTGTGGTTATGCTTCCGTTTTCCGACTATTATTTGTAACTTTGCACCGATAGTTCCAGCCACGCTTCCCATTGAACGGCGAACAAAGGTTGGACTTATAAAAGAATTCGAGAACTTGCAAGCCTACTGTGGTTCAGTGCTCAAATAGCGAGTCGTTTTATACCCTCTTGTCCGACGTCGGGCAAGAGTTTTTTATTTGAATGAACAAAATATTATGTATTTCAACGTAGCATTATGGAATTAATTTAGTACCTTTGCACTCAAAGATAGTCCCCCTTGGTTGGGAAAGACCAAGGCCCGCCCTCGATGCCGAGGGCTTATTTTTTCTATTAAGCAGTATGCTTTTCGCTAAAAAGTAGAGTTTTTGTCGATTAAGAGGGGTGTTTTAGGGTATTTTTGTCGATTAAGCAGCGTATTTTGGGGCGTTTTTGTCGATTAAGGCAATTCCAAATCGAACAATTGCAGAATATTTTGTAGCTTTGCACCATCGTAGAACCTGCCAAGCCTCTTAACAATGCTCAAATAGGCGGGTCGTTTTTTTATATATGCCTTTTTGTGTCAAATAGAAATATTTTTATCATAAAAGATGCTTGTGATATATCATCATATTGATATTTATTTGTAATTTTGCGACGGAATAGCAATATATCACTATATGACAACTGAAAGTTACACCACAAATCAGGACTTCATAATGCTCCTGAGCCAACGGCTGAAGGAGTATCGTCTTGCTGCACGCATCAGTCAGAAGGAAATGGCGGAGAAGTCTGGCGTAAGCCTCACGACCATCAGCCATCTGGAGCAGGGCGTGAATCAGAACATCACACTCAACAACTTCATTTCACTACTGCGTGCCGTCGGCATGGAGCAGCGCCTAAACGATTTGTTGCCCGAACTGCCCATGCCGCCAATGGCATTGAAGCAGATAAACAAGTATATCCCCAAAAGAGTAAGGAGAAACAGCCATGATACAGAATCTTGATGTCTATCTATGGAATCAGAAAGTCGGTTCATTAGTCACCTACAAGGAACGGTATTCGGAGAAGATATGCTTCTACTTCGACCGTGCTTTCCTTGCCAGTGGCTATGACATTGCTCCGTTGCGGGCATCCGTGAACAGCGTTTCCGTCAAGAACGGTTTGCCTGTTTATGCCGAAGCGGAAAAACTCTTCGGTGGCTTGCCCTCGTTCATTGCAGACTCTTTGCCCGACCATTGGGGAAATAGGGTGTTCAACGAGTGGGCCAAGTCGCATAACATCAGCACAAGAAACCTCTCGGCACTTGACCGCTTGGCTTACATTGGCAGAAGAGGGATGGGCGCTTTGGAATTTCTGCCTCCTGCTGCCGAAGAGATGGAGCAACCGTTCAAGGTGGAGATAGCCGAGTTGTACAAGCTTGCGCAGTCTGCATTGAACGAAGCGAAGAACTTCAGGGCAGAGGCGCATCCCGATTTATTGATTGAAAGCTTGTTCAAGGTTGGTACTTCTGCCGGTGGACGCAGACCAAAGGCTATTATCAATCTGAACAAGGAGACAAACGAATGCTATTCCGGACAAGTTGCTGCACCGATGGACGGGTTTGCTCCGATGATTATCAAGTTCGACGAACATTCGGATGTGCCCACCACACGCATTGAATACAGTTATTACCTGATGGCAAAGGATGCAGGATTGAAGATGATGCCGTCCTTCCTAATGGAAGGGGAAAAGGCTGCACACTTCCTGACGGAACGATTTGACAGACAGGAGGGAAAGAAGATTCATATACAGACATTGGCTGCCATGAATCCATCGTCGGACAGCTATGAAGACTTGTTTGACACGGCTTGTCGCATCGGTATTCTGCCATCGGAGCAGAAGCAACTGTTTTTGCAGACGGTGATGAACGTGCTTGGCGGCAATGTGGATGACCACAACAAGAACTTCAGTTTTCTGATGGGCAGTGATGGCATATGG
>JAGAPI010000077.1 GCA_017623335.1 Prevotella sp. | reverse complement strand
CTTGTGGCGCGCTGTTTGACGGTAGAGCCTGAAGTTGGCGCTGAATATCTGCGCCGATGAAATCTCTATTTTCTTTTCGGCAAGTGCCATGATGTCTATCTTTGCCGTCAGTCGGGCGGCAGTGAGCATCTCCTTTCCCTTTTGGTCGTATATCCTTACGTCGTCGATGATTATGCGGTTGAGGAATCCCAGGTCTATTTTGCCCACCTCAACCCTTGTGCCGAGCTTTGCGCCAAGCTGTTGCGCCACCTGGCTGCCTATAAGCTGCTGCATGCTGTCAAGGCGCATGGCAAACATCAAGACAAGGTATAGCACCAGCACCACACGAATAGTGATATTTATTATATTTTTAAGAAATTTCACTCTATAAATTGTTAAACTGACTTGTCAATTATTCTTGTATTTTGTTTTTTCAGGCACAAAATTACATTAAATTCTTGTGAAAATCCCATATTTTGTGAAAAAAAACACGATAACCGCGATTTTCTTTGTAATTTTGCAGTGATTTGGAAAAATCCATGAAATAATTTATTGTATAAATATGGTTAAAGTTATTAAGTTGCGAAAAGGCCTGAACCTTAACCTTGCAGGACGTGCGGCTTTGGAAAAGATTACAATCCGCTCCAACGGGCATTATGCCCTACAGCCGTCAAGCTTTGTGGGTATCACCCCAAAGGTACTTGTAAGAGAAGGTGACACGGTGAAAGCCGGCGATGCGCTGTTTGCGGATAAGAACAATCCCAAAGTGTTGTTTGCATCACCTGTCAGTGGCAAAGTAGTGTCTGTAGAACGCGGCGAGCGCCGCAAAGTTTTAAGCGTCAGAGTGGATGCTGACGCACAACAAGAGTATGTGGAGTACGGCCGCAAGGAGCCTGCGAGGCTCAGCGGCGATGAAGTTGTGGAGTCGCTGTTGGCGGCTGGCATCTTCGGTTACATCAACCAGCTTCCCTATGCCGTGTCGGCTTGTCCCGACGTGAAGCCCAAAGCCATTTTTGTGTCGACGCTGCGCGACATGCCTCTGGCTTGCGACTTCGAGTTTGAGCTGAAGGGGCAGGAGGATGATTTCCAGACTGGTCTCACCGCTCTGTCGCGCATTGCCAAAACTTATCTCGGCATTGGCGTCAGCCAGACATCGGCTGCCCTCACGGGAGCAAAAGACGTGGAGGTGGTGGCATTCGACGGAAAATGTCCTGCCGGCAATGTTGGAGTGCAGGTGAACCACATCGACCCGGTGAACAAGGGCGAGGTGGTGTGGACTGTTGAGCCTACTGCCGTGCTGTTCATCGGACGTTTGTTCCGCACGGGTCGTGTAGACCTTCGCCGCACCGTTGCATTCTGTGGCAGCGAGGTTAAGAAGCCGGCGTATGCCGACATGCTCGTGGGGCAGGAGCTCAACACGCTGTTGAGCAATGCGCTGAACGACAGCCGTCAGGTGCGCGTCATCAACGGCAACGTGCTCACGGGCACGCCCACCGACAAGAACGGTTTCCTTGGTGCCCACACCAGCGAGATTACGGTAATTCCCGAGGGTAATGACGCCGACGAGTTTTTCGGCTGGATAATGCCGCGCCTAAACCAGTTCTCTGTAAACCGAAGCTATTTCTCATGGCTGCTGGGCAAGAAGAAGTATTCGCCCGATGCCCGCCTAAAGGGCGGCGAGCGCCACATGATAATGAGCGGCGAGTATGATAAGGTGCTGCCCATGGACATCTACGGCGAGTATCTCATCAAGGCTATCATTGCCGGCGACATCGACCGAATGGAGCAGCTCGGCATCTATGAGGTAAGCCCCGAGGACTTTGCCCTTGCCGAGTTTGTCGACAGCTCAAAGCTGGAGCTTCAGCACATTGTGCGCCAGGGGCTCGACATGCTCAGAAAGGAGAACGCATAAGCCGGATAGAATCCCGTTAATGTGCTTACACATAAAATTATAAATAGAAAATAATAAAGTAAAAGATGAGTTTTTTAAGAAATTATCTTAACAGGATAAAGCCCAACTTTGAGGAAGGTGGCAAGCTGCATGCTTTCCGCAGCGTGTTCGACGGTATGGAGACATTCCTGTATGTGCCCAATGACACGGCACGCACCGGAACCAACATCCACGATGCCATCGACTCGAAGCGCATTATGAGCATGGTGGTCATCGCACTGCTGCCGGCACTGCTGTTTGGCATGTACAATGTGGGCTATCAGAACTATCTGGCTGCAGGCACTCTTGCCAGCGCCTCGTTCATTGAAATGTTTGTCTATGGCGCACTCATCGTGCTGCCAAAGATTATTGTGAGCTATATCGTGGGGCTCGGCATCGAG
>JAGAPI010000076.1 GCA_017623335.1 Prevotella sp. | reverse complement strand
CCTGTCACTTCCCATCCGTCATTGCCGTAGCCGTTGACAAACACCATCTCAGAAGAGGTGCTTACCGATGGAATCATGCTTATGGAACTGATGTCGCCACGGCTCCACTTGCTCTCCCATTTGTTTTCGGAGGTGTTCCACCTCACGCACTCCACTCCTTTGGGCGCAGCCACGAGCGGACCTATGGCAAGCACTCCTATTATCTTGTCGCTCACCTTCTGGGCGTTCTCATTGATGTTGTTTACGACAAAGGCATCATATCCCCCTGCCACTACCGACTGCTCGGACTGAATCCACTGTGTTGAGGCAGGCAGTCCGCACGACACCTCATATACTCCGGCAAGGCGTGGGTTTGCCGCATCCACAGCCACGGCGTCGGCCGGAATGGCATCACGCCAGAAGGCAACGAGCTTCATGCGTTTGGCTCCGTCGGTTATCACCACCAGCTTGTCTTCCTCGTCACCGAATCCCATGAGTGTAGGTGTGGAGCCTGTGCCGAATCCGAGCTTTATTGCCGGAGCCTCGGGACCTCCGTCGTATGTAGCCTTCCATGCTCCGTCGGCATCACTGTCTGAGAATCGTCCGTTCTTGCATATAATCTTCTGCATCAGTCCCTTTCCGTTCTCTACATTACTGTTGCTTGCCACATACACGCCTCCGTCCTCGTCGATGGAAAGGGAATTGGTGAGAATCTGTCCTTCGGGCAGTGCGTAGCTGTCGATTATGCCAGTGAGGTTTCTGTCAACAGACACAAGTCCTTTCTGTGATGCCACGATGAGATAGCCGTCGTAGCTCATCGACACGCCAACAAGGGTGAACGCCCCATACATATAGGGAGTCATGTCAATCTGACTGTCGAGGGTAATGCCCTTGCCCGGGTCGCTGCTGTCGGTGAGGCTGTAGCGTGCCAGTGTTCTGCCGGCATTTGAATACACGTGATTGTCACGGTCGCACAACACGTAGTTGCCGTTGGCGATAGACATCTGGGGATAAGGTCCAAGAATCTTTATCGCCTCCTGTTGAAGCTCCTCGAGCGAGGAGTATTTGGCTGTGAGAATCTCAAGCTGTTCCTGACTATGAGTAGTGATGCCTGGAAGCGCGGCCTCTGCCACACGCTCGAATTTGTTGTCCGATATTTTAATGTACGACACACGGTCGCTGCTCATTCCCCACATATAGTCTGGAGAGGTGGAGGCAAGCGTCATCAGGTTTACCGGACCGCTCCATGTCGACTGGCATGCGTTTGGGGCAATGGTAAATGTTCCGTCCGCCACACTGTAGGGAAAAGCGTCTGTCTGTGCCGAGTTGAAGTGTGTGATGCTGTAGGTCTCCTGTGCAAGCCACGGGTTGGCTGCCGGTGTGTTAAACTGTGCCAGCGGTTTGTCGGTGTAACCTGTTCCGCCTGCGTTGTCGTCATCCGAGCATGACACGATGAAAGGCATTGCAAGGGCAATGCTTGAATAAATCAAATTTCTGTAAATGTTCATATTTTTAATAATAATTCGTTTTTTTTCTTAGCTTTACCGGTGCTGATGCGGAAATTTGTTTAGGATCTAAAACCGCAAAAATTGTGTGCAAAGTTAGGAATAAAAACTGAAACGGCTGTGACAAATCATTAACTTCGTGTGACAAAAAGTAAACTTCTTACATTAGCGCATGTTTGCATACTGTCTATTTTGTGCCAAATCATTAAAAATATTGCTTATAAATAAGTGTAATACAACGGGTTAACTTTTTGTCACAGCTTGGTGCTCTGTCGGCACTGCTTTTGGCTGTACTTATTTATGTAGTGTCTCACGTTCTCGGACAATCTGCGGGTGGTTCTCCATCTTTTTACGACAAAACCTGCGCATTCATGACAAATTAAAGATATTTAAACCTGCGCACTCCTGACAGTTTTAACACTTTGAAACTTGCGCATTCCAGATATTTTATGTAATTTTGCACCGTGAATCATATAAAATTAAGGAATTATGAGAGTGTTTAAGCGCAAGATTTACAGCAAACTGTGGAATTGGAAGGTAGAGTCAGCAGGTACCAAGGCTCTTTTAATAGAAGGTGCCCGCCGTATAGGTAAGTCGACTATCGTGGAAGATTTTGCAAAGAGGGAATACCGCAGTTATATTCTCATTGACTTCAACGTGGCTGGAGATACTGTCATTTCCGCATTCAATAATTATCTGAATGACCTTGACACCTTCTTCATGATTCTCGAATCAGAATACAACGTGAAGCTTTACAGAAGAGAGTCGATTGTGATTCTCGATGAGATACAGCGTTTTCCCAAGGCTCGGCAGGCTGTGAAATATCTTGTGGCTGACGGAAGGTTTGACTATATTGAGACAGGGTCATTGATATCAATAAAGGAAAATGTGGAGGGAATAACTCTCCCGTCAGAGGAGCGCAGACTGTCAATGTATCCCATGGACTTTGAGGAATTTGCCTGGGCTATGGGCGAGGACATGATGATTAACTATATCAAGAAATGTTTCGACTTTCTCACCCCGCTTGAGCAGTCGATGCACGCCAAGGCAATGATGCTGTTCCGCCAGTATATGATAGTGGGAGGCATGCCGCAGAGCATTCTCGCATACATAGACAACGACAGGGACTTTGGTAAATCTGACACAGAGAAGCGCGACATACTTTCCATGTACAGAAGCGATATAATGAAGATACGCTCGTCATATAAGCCGAGAGTGACTGCGCTGTTCGACCAAATTCCTGCATTTTTGTCGCACAAAGAGCGCAGGGTGGTGATGAACCGGATTGACAAAAACGCCACTTTCCCCAAATATCACGACACTTTCTTCTGGCTTGCCGACTCGATGATGGTAAATCAATGTTTCAACTGCTCTGACCCTAATGTAGGGTTGTCATTGAATGAAGACCGTACCTATGTAAAATGTTATATGAGCGACACGGGACTGCTTATCAGCCATACCTTCAGCGAGAACGAGATTACTGACAATGCGCTCTACCGCGAGTTGCTGTTCGGCAAGATGTCAGTCAATGAGGGGATGTTCTATGAGAATGCCATCTCGCAGATGTTGGTGGCGAATGGTCATAAGCTTTATTTCTACACACGATATAATGAGGAGAAGCACCGCAACGACATTGAAATAGACTTTCTCATTTCCAATAACAGCAAGCTGAAATACAAGGTCTGTCCCATTGAGGTAAAGGCAAGCGACAGATACACCACAAAATCGCTGACGCGGTTTGCAGAGCATTTCCGTCAGCGTATAGGCGGATGCTATGTGATACATCCAAAAAATCTAAAGGTGGAGGGAAACGTCACGTATATTCCAGCATACATGACGTTCTGTCTGTAACTGTCACAACTTGGTGCTCTCTGTCGGCACCGCTTTCGGCTGTACTTATTTAGTGATGTCTCATCGGGGGAGACTGTCCGAAAAGTCTGTTGCTGTTTACATTGTATCTCGTTTTTTGGCACACCTCCATAAATGACGGTATTTTTGTCTGGCGTAATGGTATTTCAGCTGGCCAAAACAACCGTAATTTTTATCTGGCTGTCAGAATGCCAGGATTGAACGCGCATAGCATTTGGTTATGTTTTTCCCCCCATTATACACAACAGTCGTATTACTACCACCGCTACTAAATGTGAGTGCTACATCCGATGGTGAATTATAATGCTCAGAAGAGGACCAGTATAATTCACTATATTTCATGTCTGAGCCGCCTATACTTGCTATTTTTGAGCCGCCATATTCACCAAATATGTCTTTACGATTCACGCATATTGTCTTCAACTGCCCGATAGAGGGGAGAAACCAGGATGTGCATGTGACAGGGGATGGCACCTTGCTACCATACATCGTAGAAGCATAGTAGACGGCGGGACAAGATGACTCCAAATTTCCTGTCAAGTAATAAAACGCAATCGAACTGGTATATTTATAACCACTCCAATCCTTTTCAGGATTCTCTTGATTGCGATCTACATAACAGCCAATAACGCCTGTATTTCCCCAAGTAAATTGGGTGATGGTGCCCTTATCATTACTGGCATCTTTCAGGGCTACCGCATAGCCGTGACATTTCTCTTGTTGGATTACGGTAGTTTTATAGTCTGATTTGTCATTGCCATTATGCCCGACGTAGAAAACAAGGGCTACAACTGTCTTCTTCTGGTCATTGGTGAGGGTTGTATCCTTGCTTATCAGCGTGCCGTCCTTGCACAGATAGTCGCCCACCTGAAGATGGTAGCTTATCTCCCTGATACCGCCGTCAATCTTGAACTTCTTGCCCTTGCCGGCAGCAATCGCACTGAGCCTGTCAGACGGGATGGTGAAGTTATGATTTTTACTGGTGTTCCCCTCCCTGTCGGGTTTGTAGCTGCCTGTAATTGCCGGGGCTTTATCGGGATTGATGATATAACGGTAAATGTGAACATTCTCTTCCACCTGCCAGGGGTTGGTGTCCTCGCTAAAAGTCACAGTCAAATCCTTAGGATTAGAAGTTGGAACGATGTAGTCGGAAATCTCGGGGGATGTGTTTGTAAAATGGTAAGTGGTCTTTGGTATCTCTATCACAGCCAACGCCATGCGGTGAACGGTAGAGAATGTCAGCGCGATTGTGCCGTCAGCTTCTGTTGGCTCGCCTTTGGCGGTCATAAGGTCGGAGGCAGTGTAATTTTTGTAATCGCTTTGGTCGGCCTTCACCTCCCAGCCGCTGATGAGGTTTTCGAAGAAGGCTTTGTCGTCGGCACCGGCTGACGCGCTCACCTTGTCCGTCATGTCCTCCTGATAGGGATAGTACAGATAGTAGCTGTCTGTAGTCTCGCCCTTTACCTCCTCAGCCGTTGTCCACACGATGCTCTCGCCGCTTTCTGTGGCAGTGAGCTTCACGTTTGCGCTCCTCACCTCGCCGTTTCTTACGATATACAGACCACAGGCATCGCCGGTGGTGAAATTAGTCTTGTTGTCTTTCTCAACGGCACGTGTGCCATTGTTGCCGCCGGTGGAAAATCCGCCGTCGGTGATGGTGAAGGTCAGAGGCTTGCCGTTATCCTGCGGGGGGGTATCTGTTGTTGATGTCTCATCGTCCTGTGAGCAGGCTGTCAGCAGCACTAATGCCGCCATATAAAGAAGATGTGTGATGTTCGTCTTCATAGCTTCATTGATTTGTTGTTAGTTTTCTGAGCTTGAGATAACCTCATCTTCTTCCCAGTCGCTCCATGTTCCACCGTCAATACTCCGTGCCTTGGCGTTTACACTGCCGGCAAGAATGCTTGCCGTCTCCACCTCAATCACTGTCATCCGTGGTTTCACGTATGACCTGCTTTTTTGTTTGTTTTCTTTCATGTCTCTTTTATTTTTATGATTTTCTTTACTTCGCGTAATTACTCTATATTTAAATTAACCACAGAGCCAGAGTTTTTAATGCGATATTATTTCTGATGACGCAGAGTGTGATGCCTAAAGGCATCAAGAGACACAGAGGCATCAGCCGCTAAGACTCTGTGTCTCAAAATGCCGACCGGCATTTAGCTCTGTGAGCATACAGCAGCGCAAATAAAACAAAGAACTCAGTGTCTCAGTGCCTCTGTGGTAAAAAATATGATTGTGAACAGTTTCTACTTAGCCGAGTTCAGCCTTGCTCTGAAAGATCCGGCAAAAACCGCAAAAATCGTGTGCAAATTTAAGAAAAAAAACAGAAAGTGATGTGACAAATCATTAACTTCGTGTGACAAAAAGTTAACTTCTTATATTAGCGCGTGTTTGTATGCAGTCCGTTTTATGTCAAATCATTAAAAATATTGCTTATAAATAAGTGTAGTCCAATAGGTTAACTTTTTGTCACAGCCTGGCTGTCACTGCGTTCTAATTCATATTGTGTTTTTGCCCGGTAATAGGTTCTTACACTTCCAAAGCCCGACTGCAGTGCCAGCTCCTCGCGCTTCACCTCGGGATGTTCGTTCTCATAGCGCATGGCATACTCCATGCGTAGGGTGTTGATGTATTTGTTGAACGGGCCGAAGCGTTTTTTGAGAACGATGTGCAGATACAAGTCGTTTATTCCAAGCTGCGACACCAGTGTCGCCTTTGTCAGGTTGGGGGCAAGATACATTTTGCCATGCTCCACGGCATCACGCACCTGCTGCTCAATCCTGTCCATAGCCTGAACGGTCAGCTTTGTTGCTATTTCCATATCTTCCTCTTCGTCCGTATCTTCCTCGTCATCTGTATTTTCCTCGTATTTGCTGTCACAAGGCTCAGCAAAGTATGTCTTGGCATTTGCAATCCGTTGCGGACGCAGTATTGCCACCAGTATCACTGCTCCCATGACTGCAGTTGCAGCGGCAAGGGTGGCGCTTGCAAAGGCTGAGTCATAAAGATGCACTCCCCATGCCATAATTTGAGCTACAAGCGGAAGCCAGAAAATGCCTAATGCAAAATGTAGCGGAACGGAGGACGGGGATGTCACAGTCTCTTCTTTATGGCCGTGAATCAACTTCCATATTCCCAATGTCATACGGGTAAGATAAACGGTGAGGGCAATGGAAATGAGCTCCATCAAGTTGACCGCAATATCTTTATACCGCAGTAAGGAATCCCCACCCACTACGGCAAAAGCAAACAATATGAGTACCGCCATTACCGGAATAGCGCCAACCATAGTGTACTCTTTTCTGTTCATACGTCTGTCTGTATGGAAAAAGCGCCGGAAAGCCAGGGAGGCTGATAAAGGTATATATATAATCCAGAAACAGCGTGCAAGCAGCTGGGCATCATAACTCTGAGGATATATCATACAGGGGAAAAGCAGCAGTACGGAGAAATAAATGCCTACAACCAGCCTGCGTGCAGGATAAATGTCCTCCATGTTCTTGATGGCATGAGGAAACAAATTGCACAGCCGCAGAATGCCGCAGAACGAAAATGTGAAAATGAGTACAGCATAAGCCGCTGTTATATATATGTATTCATTCATTTTTTATCAAAGCCGATTAAATCGACTGCAAATTTAGCTAAATTTTTCGAAATATAAGCCTGTATCAATGAAAAAGGTAAATATATTCAAAGTTTTTCCTGCCGGCGTTGATGCGTATTGCGTTGGTGGCGGCTGAAAATCACGCTCTGTATTATTCCCCTCATCGAGAGATACACTATCTGTGCCAGCCACAGCGCATGGTTTCCCAGCGACGGCTGCAAGAGGAAATAAGTGGAAAAGAACGCAACGGCGGCAAAGACCGACGACACCAGCATACCTCGGGTGGCGGTGAGTCCGATGAACACTCCGTCCCACACAAATGCTGCCACTCCCGCTAACGGCACTGCCAGCGCCCATGGAAAATACTCGCCCGAGGCTGCTATCACCGTGTTGTCGTCGGTGAGCAGATGCAGAAAGCCTTCACCGCCCAGAGCATAGACGGCAGTAAACACCGCAACCACCACGGCGCCCCAAAGAAACAGCCGCCTTACGGTGGCTCTCACCGCTGCATTGTTGCCGGCGCCATAATAATGTCCGCAAATAGCCTCGCCGGCATACGCAAAGCCGTCCATGAAATATGAGAACAGCAGATAGAGCTGCATCAGCACGGTGTTGACGGCAAGTATCACCGCCCCCTGGCGCGCTCCTGCCGAGGTGAAAAACAAGTTTACAGCCACAAGAAACAGTGTCCGCATGAAAATGTCACCGTTGACGCTGAAAAATCTTGTCATGGCACTGCGTGCAAACAGTCCGCCAAGCTCAATATACTTGCCGAGCCTGCCGTAATAGCGCAGGAGCAGCGCAAGCGCAACAAAAAATCCTGTGTATTGCGCTATGACAGTGCCAAAAGCCACTCCACGGAATCCCATGCCGAGTCCAGCTACCAGCGTGAGGCTTGCAATGATGTTGGTGATGTTCTGGATTATCGACACAAGCATGGGTATGCGTGTGTTCTGCATGCCTATGTACCAGCCCGTGAGTCCGTAGAGCCCGAGCATGGCGGGCGCTCCCCAAATCACTATATAATAATAGGTGGAGCTTAGCGGCGCTATGTCGGCGGTGGGCTGTATCAGCGCGAACATTATTTTTTGCAGTGGAGTCTGCAAGATGATAAGCAGCAGCGCAATTGCCAGCGACACCGCTAATGAGCGCAGCAGCAGCCGTACAACTTCGGTAAGGTTGCGGCTGCCCAGTGCCTGCGAGGTCATGCCGCT
>JAGAPI010000075.1 GCA_017623335.1 Prevotella sp. | reverse complement strand
TTTATCTGCTGTTGTGGATCGTTGCACCGAGTGATAACAAATTACTGAAATAAGATAAAATGATAAAAGTTGGAATATTGGGCGGAGCCGGCTATACAGCCGGTGAACTTATCCGCATATTGATTAATCATCCCGAGGCTGAGATTGTTTTCGTAAACAGCGAGAGCAACGCAGGCAACCTGCTCACCGACGTTCACGGAGGACTGTATGGCGAGACCGACATGCGATTCACCGACAGCATGCCTTTCGACAGCGTCGACGTGGTGTTCTTCTGTTTCGGTCACGGCAAGAGTGAGCAGTTCCTGAAGGAGCACACCATTCCCGAGGGCGTCAGGATTATCGACCTGGCACAGGACTTCCGCATCGCCGCTCCTGGCAACGACTACGTGTACGGTCTGCCGGAAATCAACCGCGAGGAGATAAAGGGAGCGCAGCATCTTGCCAATCCCGGATGCTTTGCCACCTGCATCCAGCTGGCGCTGCTGCCTGCCGCAAGTCTGCACATCCTCGACAGGGATGTGGTGGTGAATGCCGTGACGGGCAGCACGGGAGCCGGGCAGAAGCCCACCGCCACCACGCATTTCTCATGGCGCAACAACAACTTCAGCGTCTACAAGGTGTTCAAGCACCAGCATATTGCAGAGATTCGCCAGAGTCTCACACAGGTGCAGGGCGCCCTCGACGCTTCCATCGACTTCGTCCCAATGCGCGGCGATTTTGCACGCGGCATCTTCGCCACCAGCGTCATCAAGACCGACCTGCCTGAGGAAAAAATCGTGGCAGCCTACAAGGATTTCTACCGCGATGCCGCCTTCACCCACTACATCGACAAGCCCATCGACATGAAGCAGGTGGTGAACACCAACAAGGCGCTCATCCATTGCGACGTGGTGGACGGGAAGCTGCTCGTGACCTCCACCATCGACAACCTCCTGAAGGGTGCCGTGGGTCAGGCAGTTCAGAACATGAATCTTATGTTTGGAATCGAAGAAAGTGCAGGCTTGAAACTCAAGCCCAGTGCCTTCTAATAAATGATATTAACAATAAATTGAATGCAAGAGTGAAATGATATTCATCAGTCCTCATTGATTTTGTCAACCGCTGATTCTTCATTCTTCAATCTTCATTCTTCATTTAATTAAAATGAAATTATTC
Organism: Prevotella sp.; assembly: GCA_017623335.1. The sequence goes on along the minus strand of JAGAPI010000075.1, from coordinate 6,293 downwards.
GACGTTTACCCTTTGTTCGATGTAAACATCGTGAAAGGCGAGGGATGCAAAGTGTGGGACGAGGACGGTCAGGAGTATCTTGACCTCTACGGCGGACATGCCGTGATAAGCATCGGCCACAGCCATCCCCATTATATAAATAAGGTGACGGAACAGTTGCAGAAAATTGGTTTCTACAGCAACTCAGTGATAAACAAGCTGCAGCAGCAACTGGCGGAACGGCTGGGCAAAGCGTGCGGCTACGACGATTATCAGCTGTTTCTCATCAACAGCGGAGCCGAGGCTAACGAGAACGCCCTCAAACTGGCATCGTTCACCAACGGCCGCACACGTGTGCTTTCTGCCGAGAAGGCTTTCCACGGCAGAACCTCATTGGCGGTGGAGGCTACCAACAACCCCAAAATCATTGCGCCAATCAACGCCAACGGTCACGTGACCTATCTGCCGCTCAACGACCTTGCGGCATGGGAGGCTGAGATTGCCAAGGGCGATGTGTGCGCGGTAATTCTTGAGTGCATTCAGGGCGTAGGCGGCATCCGCCTTGCCACTCCCGAGTTTGCGCAGGGCTTGCAGGCAGCCTGCAAGAAGTATGGCACGGTGCTTATCTGTGACGAAATACAGTGCGGCTACGGGCGCAGCGGCAAGTTCTTCGCCCACCAGTGGCTGGGTATCCGCCCCGACATCGTGACTGTGGCAAAAGGCATCGCCAACGGCTTCCCCATGGGCGGCGTGCTCATCGCCCCTCACCTGAAGCCCGTCTACGGTCAGCTCGGCACCACCTTTGGCGGCAACCATCTCGGCTGTGCCGCCGCACTTGCCGTGCTCGATGTCATGGAGAGCGAGAATCTTGTGGACAACGCCCGCACGGTGGGCGAGCACCTCATGGAGGAACTGAGGAAGCTGCAGGCAGAATGTCCCGAAAAGATTCTCGATATCCGTGGCCGCGGTCTTATGATTGGCATCGACCTCAGTTGTCCCCACAAGGACGTTCGTGTGCCGCTCATCAAGCAGGAGCATTGCTTCACAGGCTGCGCCGGCACCAACGTGCTGCGTCTGCTTCCGCCGCTTACGCTAACCATTGCCCAAGCCGATGACTTTATTGCAAGGCTGAAGCGTGTGTTGTAAGATATTGCAGAAACTGGCTGCCGTTATCAGTCAGATTTATCATGGAGGTGTGTCAAAACCAACCTTCAACTTTCTTTTAGGCACGGATTACACGGATTTCACAGATTTTTCTTTCACTAATCCATGTAGTCCGTGCCTAAATTATGTCATTATGATTACTTGTTTTCACGACGAGTCCGACAGGTCTGACACGTCAGATAGCCGGAAAAATCTCACCAAAAGTCGCTAAAAGCAAAAAAAACTTCATTAACTTCGGCGATTTTTCAATTCTTTATTCTTTATTCTTCATTTTTTTTCGTAACTTTGCACGCAAAATTTAATAATTTTAATTCTAAGAGTTATGGACGACGACTATCACGCGGAAAACTTTAACGGTTTCGGGCGATAGGGGAGAGTCAGGCAGCTTATATATAAATAAGGTGTGGATAATCCTCTTTTTGCCCGCGGGTTTTATTTTCCAATATAGCAAAAAAGGATTATTACAGCAATGAAGACATTTTGGAACACCACAGGTGGGCTGAGCCAGATTAGAGACTGGCAGCCCAATTGTTGGATACAGGTGACCTGTCCGACAGAAGAAGACCAGGACGAACTGGAAAAGAAATTCGGCATACCCGATTACTTCTTCCCCGACATCAGCGATGCCGACGAGCGTGCGCGTTATGAGTATGACGACGGATGGATGCTCATAATTCTGCGTATTCCATACGTTAAGGAAGTGAGATCGAGAACTCCATACACCACTGTCCCACTGGGAATTATCCACAAGCGCGATGTGACAATCACCGTGTGCTACTACGAGACCAACATGATGATCGACTTCGTGAGCTTCCAGCAGAAGCGGGGCGAGGGCTTCACCGATTATGTGGACATGACGTTCCGCCTGTTCCTCTCCTCTGCCGTGTGGTACCTGAAGCGCCTCAAGCAGATAAACATGCTGATAGAGAAGGCAAAGAGAAATCTCGACCGCGAGGTGAACAACGAGTCGCTAATCGGACTTAGCCGCCTGCAGGACTCGCTCACATATTTCCAGACATCCATCCGCGGCAACGAAACGCTGCTGTCGAAGCTGAAGTTCAAGCTGCAGATTGACGAACTTGACGCCGACCTTATAGAAGACGTGAACATCGAGATGAGCCAGGCGAGGGAGACAAACAACATCTACTCCCACATCCTGGAATCGACCATGGACACCTACCAGAGCATTATCAACAACAACATGAACACCGTGATGCGTACGCTGACCTCTGTCAGCATCCTCATGATGTTCCCCACGCTCATTGCATCGCTCTTTGGAATGAACCTGATGAACGGCATGGAGAATAATCCCTTCGGCTTTGCCTTTGCGCTGATTCTCTCAGTGGTGGTGTCAGGACTTTTTTGGTGGGTGTTCAGGTACAAACGCCTGATATAGCCTTAATTATTCCTAAAAAACAGCAAAAGAATATTGTTTTTTCAAAAAAAAACTGTAAGTTTGCAAACTAAAGTGTGCAACAGGTACACGATGATTGTAAAAATAACTCGAATCAAATAACTAAAAAAGTTAAATTGATGGACTCTCAAGAAAATGCCATTGAAATGGCAAAGACAGAAAACAACGCTGAACTGACTCAGCAAGTAGAAACACAGGAAGCTGCCGATGTTCAGGAGGCTGTGTCAACACCGGTTGACGTTGAGACGCCTGCCGGTGAAGCACAGGAAGCAACAGCCGACGAAACACAGGGACATAGGATTTATGCCGACAAAGCTGAGGTTTTGGAGCGTGTGAAGGAGATTGCAGGCGGTGAGGAAGACCCCGACCGTGATGAAGTTAGCCTGCTGCAGGCTCTTTACTACAAGATGCAGCGTGCAGAGCGCGAAGCCAGTATGAAGGCATTTGTAGACGGCGGCGGACAGCCTGAGGAATACGTGATGCCGGTGGATGAGACCGAGGACTCCTTCAAGGCTGAAATGTCAAGAATCAAGGAGCGCCGTCAGAAGCTGTTCCTTGAGCAGAAGGAAGCTGAGCAGCAGAACCTGCAAAGAAAGCTCGACATTCTGGAGAAGATTAAAAACATGTCGACATCGCCTGAGGAGGCAAACAAGTCGTATCAGGACTTCAAGGCACTGCAGGCTGAATGGCGTGAGATAGATAACGTGCCGGCAGAGAACGCCACCGAACTTTGGCGCAACTACCAGCTCTACGTGGAGCAGTACTACGATCTGCTGAAGCTCAACCATGAGGCACGTGAGTATGATTTCAAGAAAAACCTTGAGATAAAGACACGTCTTTGCGAGACAGCCGAGAAACTGGCTGAGGAAGAGGATGTGGTAAGCGCGTTCCACCAGTTGCAGAACCTGCATACCGAGTTCCGCGAGACGGGTCCGGTGGCAAAGGAACTGCGTGAGGAAATATGGAACCGCTTCAAGGCTGCGTCAACTGTCATCAACAAGGCGCATCAGTCGCACTTCGAGACACTGAGAGCCCGCGAGGAGGAGAATCTTGCCAGGAAAACAGCCCTCTGCGAGAAGGTTGAGGCAATCATGGCAGAGCCCAACAACAGCAACAACGACTGGGAGACCCACAGCAAGCAGATTATAGAACTGCAGGCAGAGTGGAAGACCATAGGCTTCGCCCCGCAAAAGATGAACGTGAAGATTTTTGAGCGTTTCCGCGGCACATGCGACGCATTCTTCACAGAAAAAGCCGCATATTATAAGAAGCTGAAAGAGACATACGCACAGAACGCTGAGAAGAAGCGTGCCCTCATCGAGCGTGCCAAGGCGCTTGTTGACAGCACCGAGTGGAAATCTACCGGCGACAAGCTCATCGGCTTGCAGAAGGAGTGGAAGACTATAGGCAGCCTGCCGAAAAAACTCGGCGACCAGCTGTGGGAGGAGTTCCAGGGAGCATGCCAGCAGTTCTTTGAGCGCCGCAACGAGCAGACTGCCGGACAGCGCACCGAGCAGCAGGAGAACCTTGAGAAGAAGCGCAGCGTGATAGCCCAGCTGCAGGAACTTGCAGCCAGTGGAGCCGCCGACATCATGGCTGCAATGAAGAAGCTGCAGGAAGAGTACAACGCCATCGGTCATGTGCCGTTCCGCGAGAAGGACAATGTCTACAACGACTACCATGCTGCCATGGATGCCATCTACAAGCAGCTCAAGAGCAGCAATGCCCGCAAGCATCTCAGCAACTTCAAGAACAAGATAAAGGATGCCGCAGCTCAGGGCGCACAGACCCTTGACAGCGAGCGCGCAAGGCTGGTGCGTCAGGCTGACAACCTGAAGAACGAAATCAAGACATATGAGAACAATCTCGGTTTCCTGTCGGTGGCAAGCAAGAAGGGCAACAGCCTTGTTGACGAAATGAACCGCAAGCTGGAGCAACTCAAAAACGACCTTGTACTTGTGAAGGAGAAAATCAAGGCTATTGACACCGAAATAGAATAAGTTTCAAAGTCAAATATAATGTGTGAGATGGGTTTTGGCACGTATGAGGTCAGAATCCATCTTTTTTTGGCATAAGTGATGAAAAAAGCAACTAAAGCGCAAAAAACTTTGGCTATAAAAGTTTTTTTTAGTAATTTTGCAATCAATAAATCAAAAAAACAATGAATATTACAAACCTATCCCTAAAAAAGAGACTGCTCAGTTTGTGTGCAGCCGTAACTTTTGCCACAACCGTCTGTGCCGGTAATTCGGTTGACGGAATGCCCATAGTGCTTGGCGGAGAACTGAGCAATTCTGCCGCCACTTGTGTTGAGGATATCCGCGAGGTGATGCCCCGAATGAAGAAGGCTGGGCTCAACACCGTTCTCGTGCCTGTATATTGGGAGTTTCTTGAGCCGCAGAAGGGCAAGTTCGACTACACTTTGCTCGACACCATGGTGGACGAGGCGCGGAAGAACAATCTGAGGATAGGTATTTTATGGTTCGGGGCATGGAAAAACTCCATGAGCTGCTATGCTCCGCTGTGGTTCAAGCAGGACACCAAGCGCTATCCGCGTGCCGTGACGCGCAGCGGCAAACCGCTGGAGATAGCCAGCTGTTTCAGTGAGAATGTCTACCGTGCCGATGCCGCGGCGTTCACTGCCATGGTTGACCGCCTGCAGGAGACAGATGCCGACGGGAAGGTGGTGAGCATGATTCAGATTGAGAATGAGATAGGCATGCTTGAGGATGCCCGCGACCACTCGCCGGAGGCCAACCGGCTGTTTGCCGCCGATGTGCCCGAGGCTCTCATCAGGCATCTTCAGAAAAACAGGAAGCTGCTGCACAGCCAGCTGGCGGAGAAGTGGCAGCAGAACGGCAACAAGACCAAGGGCAGTTGGGAGCAGGTGTTCGGCAGCGACATCTACACCGACGAGATGTTTATGGCTTGGCACTACGGCGTGTATGTGGAGCGTCTGGCAAGGATAGCCCGCAGCCGCAGCAGCCGTATGCTCTATGTCAACGCCGCCATGAACAGCCGCGGCCGCAAGCCCGGCGAATATCCGTCGGCTGGTCCGCTGGCGCATCTCAAAGACGTCTGGCACGCCGCCGCTCCCACGATTGACATTCTTGCTCCCGACATCTACGACACGGGATTTGCCGCATGGTGCAGCCAGTATGCGCTGACCGACAACCGCCTGTTCATTCCCGAGTCGCGCTGCTGCGTCAACAGCGGCGTGAGAGCGCTCTACGCCTTCGGCGAGCACGATGCCTTGGGCTTCAGTCCCTTTGCCATCGACCAGGCATCGCCTCAGGAGGTGGCAGCGGTCACCAACTCATATAAGCTGATGGAGCAGATTATCGCCCTATATAATAATAGGTACGCGTACATTATTAATAAATGGGGCGTGCTCTTTGACAAGGACAGCAAAGAGCGCGTCATCACCGACGGAGCCGCCGTGCTCACCTGCCGGCACTACTTCACCTTGCCATGGGACCCGCGCGCCAACAGCAGCTCGGCCTGGCAGGAAGGCGGAGGCATGATTCTGAAACTGGCTGCCGACGAATATCTTGTTGTGGGCAACGGCATTGTTGTGGAGTTTGCCACAGAATATGAGAAAAAGTACGAGAAAGAAAGGCAACAGACCGGAACAGAGCGCAAGCTTGGTGAGGACGGATTCCTGCTTGCAGGCGACAACAGCGGGAAAGCAAAGAACGACAATGCTGCTCCGAAGTTTAAAGGACAGCGCATGGGC
>JAGAPI010000009.1 GCA_017623335.1 Prevotella sp. | reverse complement strand
GGTATAAGTGCGTAACTGCCCGGCAGTGCCGAGGATGCTGTGTCCTAAGGGATGTCCTGCAAACACCATATTCTCGAACTCATCGTAGATAAGCTCTGCGGGTGAGTCGTTATAGCTTTCAATCTCATCGCACACCACCTCAATCTCGTTCTTCAGCTCGGCATTGGGATATGTGCTGTTGAGCACTATGTCGGTGAGCACGTCGATGGCGTTGGCGATATGCTCGCGGGTGATGGCAGCGTAATACACTGTCTCCTCTTTATTGGTATAGGCGTTCAGGTCGCCGCCCAAACGCTCAAGGGCATTGATGATCTGCACCGATGAGCGGCGCACTGTGCCTTTGAATGTGGCGTGCTCGCAAAAGTGTGCCAGTCCCTCCTCGCCGTTTTGCTCGTGGCGTGTGCCTGCTCCTATGCTGTAGCCGCAGAACACCACCGGCGATGCCGACGGCAGGTGTATCACCCGCAGTCCGTTTACGAGTGTGGCTATATTATATTTCACTGTGGCTGTATTGTCTGGTCTCATTATCTTGATACTTTGTTTCATTGTTGTCTTTTTATCCTTAATGTGGCTGTATTCAGCAAATAATATACAAAAGTAGTGCAATTTGAGTGAATAACAAAATAAAAAGTGAAAATATTTTGGGTTTTGCCCGCTTTTTCGTAACTTTGCAAGCAAATTAAATGAACTAATCTATAATATTCGGAAATAAAAACAAATGAAAAAACAAATCTTTATTGCAGTTATGTCTCTATTTGGCTGTTGGGCAACAACGGGGGCGCAGACATACGAGACACAGTACACACGCAGCATCAGCGATGTGATGGCAGACGTGCAGAAGCAGTTTGGCGTGAAATTCAAATATAATGTTGACACTGCCGGGGTGAAACTCACATACGCCGATTTCCGCATACGCCCTTATTCGATTGAAGCCACGCTTGACAATATCTGCAAGCATTTCGACTGGAACTGGTGGAAGCAGAGCGGCAACACCTATAAGATAAAGCCATACGAATATCCGCGCCGCCACACAGAGGAGGGAGTGCTGATGCTCAATTATCTCAGCTCGCTCTACAATGACAGGGCACAGTGGGAGGCACGCCGCACACAGTTGCGCAATGAGGTGCGCAGCCGGCTTGGCATCGACCAGCTGATGGACAGCATCGTGAAGAATGCAAAGCCGATATTGGGCAAAGTGCGCAAATATGACGGCTATACTGTACAAAATATTGCTTTGGAGATGACACCAGGACAGCATGTGTTCGGGTCGATATATACACCAGCCAAGAAGGGCAAGCATGCACTGATAATATGTCCCGGCGGACACTTTTACGACGGACGCTACCGCAAGGACCAGCAGCAGCGCATGGGAACATTGGCAAGGATGGGCGCCATCTGTGTTGACTTCGATCTGTATGGCTGGGGACAGTCGGAAAACGAGGTGGGAGCAGAGGCACACCACACCAGCCGTGCCCACGTGATGCAGGCTGCGTTTGGGCTTCGTCTGCTCGACTATATGCTTGCCAACCGTAAGGATATCGACACGCAACGTATAGGTGTGAACGGCGGAAGCGGCGGTGGCACACACACGGTGCTCCTTGCTGCCATCGACGACCGTTTCACCGCGGCATGTCCCACAGTGAATCTTGCCAGCCACTTCGATGGCGGTTGTCCCTGTGAGAGCGGCAAACCCATACAGCTTTCTCTTGGAGGCACATGCAATGCCGAGATTGCCGCAACCTTCGCCCCGAAACCTATGATGGTGATAAGCGACGGAGGCGACTGGACAGCCAGTGTGCCTGAGCTGGAGTTTCCTTATTTACAGAGAATATATGGCTTCTATGGTGCGCAGGACAAGGTGATGAACGTGCATCTGGAGAAAGAGCGCCATGATTTCGGTCCTAACAAGCGCAAGGCAGTCTATGATTTCTTCATTAAGGTGTTTGGACTTGACGCTTCGATGCTTGATGAGGATAAAGTAACGATTGAGCCAAAGGAGAAGATGTTTAGTAATTTTTAATTTGTAATTCAAAATGAAAAGACTACTACTGGCAGTAGCCGCAATGGCGCTGCAAACAACATTCGCAGTACGCACTGCCGCCCAGCATATATTGCGCTATGACCGTCCTGCAATGACATGGACGCAGGCACTGCCTGTTGGCAACGGACGGTTGGGTGCCATGGTGTTTGGCAATCCCACCGTTGAGCGCATACAGCTTAACGAGGAGAAAATATGGGCGGGACAGCCCAACTATAATCTGAACCGTAACGCCAAGCTGGGCTACAAGGAGGCTCAGCAGCTGGTGCTCGCAGGAAAGTTTAAGGAAGCGGAGACGCTTGCCAATCAGAAAATAATGCCTGCCGGCGACAATAAGAACAGCGGAATGCCTTATCAGACATTCGGCGACCTGTATATCTCAATGGTGGGCACGGGCGGCTACACCAATTTCCAACGCACGCTGAGTCTCGACTCTGCATTGCAGGTGGTGACGTTCCGTGCCAACGGTGTTAGCTTCCGCCGTGAGACGATAGCCACTCTTGGCGAGGACGATAATGTGGTGGCTGTACACATAACGGCTGATAAGCCTGGAGCCATAACATTCAATGCCAACCTTACATCGCCTCACAACGACGTGATAATTGTAAGTGACGGCAATGAGGTCACACTCACGGGTGTGTCGTCCACCCATGAGGGCGTGAAGGGAAAGGTGAGATTCCAGGGACGTCTGGCTGTTGCCGCAAAGGGCGGTGCGACATCGTGCGCAGGAGGAGTGTTGGCTGTGAATGGT
>JAGAPI010000074.1 GCA_017623335.1 Prevotella sp. | reverse complement strand
GGTGGGTATATCCTTACCACAGCGAGCGGATTCGAACATGGGAATTCAGGTGGTCCTGTGTTCGTGGAGCGTGATGGTAAATCTATTGTGATTGGAATTGTGTCTGCTGGTGCTGGTAGAAGTACAGGATTTGTTGTTCCGATATCAGTTGTCAAATAAATAGTTGATGATTATGAAAAATAAATATTGTTTGATTCTTTTGCTTGGGGTTTTATCTGTTTCTATGCATGCCCAAAGTTTAGAGTCTGCTTTCCGTTCTTTCATGAATAAAACAAGTAATGACCCTACGATAACGAAGGCTATCACTCCCGAACTTTCCATTATCCGTCAGCAATACCGTTTGGAGCGTAAAGGAGAGTTTTATGGCAAGAACAATATGCCATATTATGGTGAGACATATTCTTTGGCAATAAAGGTTTCTGGAGGCACATATCTATTGGGCAATGTTATAGAGCCTTGGAAAGACGATGCCGACTATCAGCGCGTGAATGCGGACAACAAATATAAGCCTGTATATTTCTGGAGCTACCAGCGTGCTTTGAATGATAGTGTTTATAAGGCGGTGGAGCTGGATCTTGACAAAGAGTACACAAAACCTGTCAATGCTGACAAGAGTCTGTGGCTGCATGAAGATGTACAGAGAGATTTTGGTTTGACAGAAGACAAAACCGCAGGAAAGAAAAATGGAACTTTAGTTTGGGCTTATGCTAATACGAATGTACAGGACAGTGCCATGAAGGTGGAGTTGCGTCAAGTGCCCATGCAGATTGAGCTGAAGGGCGACAGTACCATAGTTCCTGTAGAATTGCATGATGCAGAACGAGTAATAGGCGGACTTTATGTTGTGCCGAAATATGAAAGAGGAGGCCGTGTGCAGTTCCTCTTGGCAGGAGTAGCTGTAAAGGGAGCTGATGCGAAATGGTGTCTGCAAATGTTGGCTGTTCCAACGGATATAACGCCAACAAACAGCTCTGACAGTGCAGAGAAAAAGGAGAAGGCTGGGAAGAAAAAAGACAAAAAGAAAGATGCTTCCATAGAGCCTACTCCTACAAAGTCAAAATAAACAATTAGCTTATGGTTTCATTCAAATTGTTTGCCGGTACAGATGTAGGTCTGAGGGATAATAATGAAGACAACTTCACGGTTTGTCCCGACTTGTCGCAAAACGAGTGGATTATTCCTGCTGACTATCAGCAGGAAATCCAACTCGATGATTGTGGCTGCATCTTGGTTGTTGCAGACGGTATGGGAGGGCAAAATGCAGGAGAAGTGGCAAGTGCCATAGCAATAGCCACTGTTCAGAGGATGTTCTCCCGTGAGGAATTGCCAGATGGTGTCTGGCTGCAATCTTCGTCAATCAAGGACTATCTCAAGACTGTTGTTAAAACAGCTGATGCAGAGGTGAAGGCATATAGTGCTGATCATGCCGATGCAGAGGGTTTGGGCTCAACAATAGTCATGGCTTGGATAGTGTCTAACAAGGTATATGTCTGTTGGATGGGAGACAGTAGGGCATACGCATTTATTCCAGGCAAAGGCATTGGACGATTGTCAAAAGACCATTCGTATGTGCAGCAGTTGGTAGATGCGGGAGACTTTACTGACGAAGAGGCAATGCTGCATCCCAACAGCAACATCATTACCCGCAGCTTGGGCGATGCTACTCAGAAGGCTAAGCCTGAGGTCGCAGAATATCCGTTGGAAAACGATGAGATTATACTTCTGTGTTCTGACGGACTCTGTGGTGTTTGTAAAGACGAGGAGATTGGCGGAATAGTTGAAGCAAACCATGCGGACCTTAAAAACTGTAAGGACAGACTGACTGAGGCGGCACTTGCCAATGGCGGCAGCGACAACATTACCATTGCATTGTTGCATGTGTGCAGCGGTGTGGAGTCTGTGTCAAATGTTTCAAATAGACTGTTCTCCTGTCGCGGCTGGAAGTTATGGGGAGGTGTTGCAACCTTTGTCATTCTCTTGTTAACGCTAATCTTCTTTTTGTTTCCCAAGGAAGCGGTTGAGAAGCCAAAGCCATGCATTCGCTTTGCCATGCGTTCTATAGAACTTAGACCGCATAAGAGCTTGACATTTCGTGTGAAATCACATAATGAAAACAAATATGATTTCCTGTGTGAAGACAAACGAATAAATGTTGTGAGTAATGATAATGGTGCAACTGTAAGCATAAAGAAAGATGCAAACTATAAAGTAGGGAATAAGGTCAATCTTATAGTGCAGTTAAAAGCAGATTCTATAGTTAGAGATACCTTGGAAATAGTGTTGAAAAAAGCCATTTCCCCAAAAACATTTCAACGTTCTATTACCATAATCCCCCAAAAAGAAAAAAATAAAATAAAAACACCTACTATAGTGCAGGTGAAAGATAGTTTAACAAAATCAACGGTGGGCGATTCAAAAATAAAAGCTCCCCAAAAACAAAAATAGGTAATAAAAAATAAAACATGAAAAAGATTTTATCATTTTTTATCGCAAGTGCGATAGCAGTAAGTTTCTCTTCTTGTGGAGAAGAGGAGTGTGATCATATTATTGGCTCTACTCCAGAGCCAGGAGAAAGTCTCACCATTGTTGGTAACTGGTATGAGGAAGCTGAGAATGAGGAGATTCGTTACAATTCGAATGGCACGTTGTACGACCGCTATGTTTCGCCCAAACGTAGTGCAGAAACAGAAGGCAGATGGGAGTGTGATTATAAGAACAACAAGCTGACATATACTTATCAGTTCTCAGGACAAACACAGTTTGCAGATTGGGATTTGAAGAACTTGACTGAATTTAGCTTCGTAATATCTTCAGAAACAGTTGCAGAACACAAGTTGGAGAAAATCGTTGAAACCTACAATATGGAAGTAGGGAAGACTCAGCAAATACAATTTGCCAGCAATTATGCAAACTACACAGTGAAGTCATATACAAGTAAAAATAGTAGGCTTGCAAATGTAGATGTAAATGGCATTATTACAGCAACAGGTGAGAAAGGTACTACATACATTAAGGTTGAAACCAATAATGGCAATGTATGGGTAAAGGTTGTTGTGGGTGATGATTGTTTGGATCTATGGTATAATTATCAATCTCTGATGGGCGCAGATTATGCAACACTTCGTGATGTCCTTGGTGTTCCCGATATAAATGGAGAGGATGGATATAGTTATGGGTATATATTTGAAATAAACGAATATGTGAAAGAAACAGATGTTTTTCTTAATCCAGTAACTGGTATTGTGGAAGAAATAGGAATGGTCTTGAATAATGTTCCAGAATCACAAGTTAAGGCATACATGAAGGCTCATTATTATCCTTGTTCTGATCTTGGTGATAATTACTATTCGACATGCTCGAATGTTTCTGAAAGTGCAGCAATCATACGGTATGATAAAACAAATGGTATTGTGTGGTTTATCATACCGGATTATTTTATGTTACCTGACTATACACATACGTTTGGATTTACGGAGGAACAGATTATAGCAGAGTTTGGCGAATTGTATATGGGTATTCTTCCTTTATATGATAATATATTCAATAATTATGTAGAAAGTGTGTATTTCTTATTAGATGATAAAACAGGAAAGGTTACTGCATATCAAATGACACTTAAGGAAGGTACGAAACTTAATATAGTAGATAAATTTTTAGTTTCAGCAAATTATAATATGTATAAAAGTGAAAATGGACAATATGCATATAGAGATGGAGATTCCGCAGAAACTTCAAAGGTAATGATTGTATATAATAGCAATAAAAACACGATTACTTATTATGATTTGAAAAATTATGGTAAATAGAAAAAAGTAAAAATAATCTAAAATCTGAGATATTCTACCTGCTATTCTTAACAGATGGTCAGGTAGAATGTTTTTTAAGATTTGCTATGATTTTTGTTATATAAAATGAATATTTTAAGTGACAAAGAATATGTTGTTTCAATCCAAAAAGGGGAAGAGCGTGTCATGGAACAATTCTTTAGAATATGTCGCAGATACTTTATGGACTCATATAGGCAAATATTCAGGCGTGAGGACATTAAGGAAGATATATTCCAGCAATCGTTTGTTAAGCTATGGGCTGAGATTGAAACCAAACGGATATTTATAGGTGAGGACGATTGTCTGTATAGATTTGACAAAAAAGGAAATATCAGAAATTTTACATGCAGCCTGAAAACTTTTCTCCTTGACATTGCTAAAAACGACTATCGGGACTGGCTGAGAAAAGATAAACTGCTTTTGATTGACGATATGGAAACATATCATCGTGGTATGGAGATTAAACAGGTGTACAATAATAGCGAATCGCAGGAGTCTATGCGGGAGCGAATAGTTACAAGCTGTATGTTTGAATTGCCGCTGAGATGTAAGGACATTTTGACTATGTTCTATTGTAAAGGCATGTCGCTTGATGAAATCATCAAGGCGCGTGGTGAGAAACATACCAGCAAGAATGGCTTGAAGTCAGGAAAATATAAATGTATGGAACTGTTAAAAGCCAAAGTGAGAGAGACTTATAAGATGTATCACTTGAAATACTAAGATTATGGACGAAATAACTCTGCAACGGATAGACAAGTATTTACGCAAGGAAATGTCTTCAACAGAAAAGATTTATTTTGAGCAGGAAATATTGAACAATGAAGAGTTGCGTAAAGAGGTTGAAGTGACTTTTTTGCTCAAAAAGAGTTTGGATGACCGTCAACGGAAATTACTGCAAGTAAAAAGATGGACGAACAAAAGGAGAAACTTATCGTTAAAAATATTGAGTGTAATTTCTGTTGCAGCCATTCTTGTATTGGCGTTTATCATCAACATCCCCGAAACCAAACAGCATGCCGTTCATGGTGTTGTTGCTAAGAATGAAAAAGTGGTCAGGACACAGCAAAAAGCCCAAAAGGTTATTCAATCCATGAGACATTCCATGGAGAAAGGAAATGACAGTGAAGCTATGCAGGCATTGGACGATTGGGAAACATCTCCGGAAAGAATTACCATGAATCAGTTGACTTGTAATGACAGTCTGGCTGTTGTTTTGTCACAATCAGAGAAAGAGACTTTGAAGAAAGACATATATGAACTACAATGGCTGAAGATTTGTTTGTTAGTAAAACAGGGAGAAAAGAATGAGGCATTGTCTTTATTGAAATCATTCGTGAGCATGGATGGGCGTTACAAAGAAAACGCTGATTCTTTATTGAAAAGTCTTGAACAACCATAATTTCATCCACCTCTTTGAAAAATATGGGGGTAACCATACACCCTGAAAATACCACATTTCAGCGGAACGTTTTGCTGAAAACATTTTCCTAAACGTTGAATATAGAATTCTAAACGTAGGAAATAGAATTCTAAACGTGGAAAATAGCGCGCTGAAACGCACGTTCAGTGTGGTAAATTTGTGTCTGAAAAGTGTAAATATGTAACTATGTGTACTTAAAACGGGAAAACCGCGCCCTTCCACGCAAAGCTTCTACTTTCCGACGCAAAAATGGCTGAAAATATTATTGAGTGTTTCCTGCCCCGTTATTTCGCCCTTGGCAACAATGGTGCCAAGATGACGTATGCAGTCGCGAAGATCCTCAGCAATAAGGTCGCCGCTGAGCCCGAACGCAAATGCATCGTTGACACGCGACATGGCATCGGCGGCGCGGCGTAGGGCTTCATAATGGCGGGCGTTGGTGACAATAAGGTCGCAGACGCCAATCTCAGGAATGGCGGCAGCAGCAATGAGGGCATCGTAAAGAAGACTGATGTTTACGGCGTTCTTTGCAGAAATGGCAATGTCAGCAGATGGCGGCGGAGTGGGGGAAAGGTCGCTTTTGTTTGCCACTATTATCAGGTGCTTATCGGCGCAGTCGCTGCGCATTGCCGAAAGCTCTCCGGCTGACGGCTCCCCGTCGATGAGCCACAGCACAATCTGTGCCTGCATCATCTTCTGTCGGGCACGCTCTATGCCAATTTGCTCCACAGCATCGGCGGTGTCGCGGAATCCGGCTGTGTCGGTGAAACGGAACAAAACATCGCGAATGAGCACAGTATCCTCAATGATGTCGCGTGTGGTGCCGTGAATGTCGCTCACTATGGCGCGGTCGTCACCCAAGAGTACATTGAGAAGAGTGCTCTTGCCAACGTTGGTCTTGCCTACAATTGCCACGGGGATACCGGTCTTGATGGCTTGCCCCGAGCGATAGGAAAGGATGAGGTTTTCGATATGGCGGCTTATTTCAGCAGCGAGCGCACGCAGTTCGCTGCGGTCGGCAAACTCAAGTTCCTCGTGGTCGGAGAAATCGAGTTCAAGTTCAAGCAGTGAGGTCATCTTCAGGAGCCGTTCGCGCAGCAGTGCCAGCTTCGATGCAAAGCCGCCCTTCAGCTGGTTCATAGCCACACGGTGGGCAGCGCGGTTTTCGGCAGCAATGACGTCTGCCACGGCTTCGGCGCGCGACAGATCCATCTTGCCGTTCATAAAAGCCCGCATCGTAAACTCGCCCGGTCCTGCCTGTGCAGCCCCGTGACCGATGAGCAGCTCCAGCACACCATTGAGAATATAGCGGCTGCCGTGGCAGGATATTTCCACGGAGTCTTCGCCAGTATAGGAATGCGGCGCACGGAAAACGCTTACAAGCACCTCGTCGAGCACCTCGCCGCTGTCATTGCGTATCTCGCCGAAAACAACGGTGTTGGGACTGACTGCTGACAAATCCTTGCTGAATATGCTGCTTACCGTGGCTATGGCATCGTCGCCCGACACACGTATTACTCCTATTGCTCCTCCCGAAGCTGTGGCTATGGCTGCTATCGTACTCATTAAATTTTTATGGTTGTGTTATATTCTGTCGAGAACTTTGGTTATCAGATTGTCAATGTCGTTCTTGTAGTTGGCGTTTGCCTCCTGGGCGCGGCGGTTTGCCACCACCATGCAGCAGGTCATAGCCTTGTGACCCAACAGTGCAGACAGTCCGGCAAGGGCGCTGCTCTCCATTTCAAAGTTGGTGATTACAAGCCCGTTGTATTCAAAGCTTTCAATCTTTTCGTTCTGATGAGGGTCGGCAAGCGGTATGCGCAGCTGGCGGCCCTGCGGTCCGAAGAATCCGCCGCAGGCAATGGTGATGCCCCTCACCATGTCGTCCTGTGCAATGCGGTTGAGCAGTTCGGCATTGTTGTCTATGACATACGGTGCACACAGCTGCGGATTCCAGTGCATGTGCTCTGTGAAGGCGCGCTCCAGCTCAAGGTCGCACACATCATTGCGTCCGGCATAGAAGTTGAGAAGCCCGTCAAATCCAATGCTTTTCTGCGAGGCTATAAAAGTGCCAATCGGAGTGTTGGGCTGCAGTCCGCCGCAGGTGCCGATGCGCACAAGAGTGAGGGTGCGGTGTCCGTCCTTCTCCTCACGTGTGGCAAAGTCAATATTGGCAAGCGCGTCAAGCTCGTTCATCACAATGTCGATGTTGTCGCATCCGATGCCTGTGCTCTGCACGGTGATGCGCTTGCCCTTGTAGGTTCCGGTAACAGTGCGGAACTCACGGCTTGCACACTCACACTCACGGCTGTCGAAATGCCGTGCCACGGTTTCTACTCTTCCGGGATCGCCAACGAGTATTACGTTATCGGCAAGCTGTTCCGGTTTGAGATGAAGATGGAACACACTGCCGTCGCTGTTGATTATCAGCTCAGATTCAGGGAAACGTCTTTTCATAATCGGTCTATGTTATTGGTTGTTATTATAATTATATTAAAGGTGTGCTCTAACATTGTAGAAACCACCCTGAAGTTTATTTGTTTTCCGAATTGCGGATTTTCTTTTCCTTTGATGCTATAAAAATCTGCAACTCTTCCACCTGCTGTTCCATATCCATGATTTCACTGCTCATGATTTCCTTGTCAGAATTGGAAGCCTTGATATAGAAAGCGCGTGACTTTTCCAGATTTTCCTCCATCTTGGAAAGTTTGTCGCGTGCAGCGGTAATTTCCTTCATTATTTCCACATTCTCCTTGTGCCTGAAGTCTGACAGTTTGGTGTACACCGTGTTGTCATTGATTACAAATAGGAAATCGTCTTTGCTCACCTTTTGTGCTGTTGCAGTGTTCAGGCGCTGCAATGCCTCCTGCCGCTCGCTGCCCTTGCCCCATGTGTCCTTGATGCTGTGGAGCGACGAGAGGCTTAACAAAGTTTCCTCGCTCATGTTGTCGGTGTTGTAGTTCTGTCGCGTCTCCGACGGAATGAACGTATAGACACACACCTTGCCCTCGGGCTGGCGGCGGTCAGATGCAAACCATCCAATGTTGTTGATGTCGTCAACGATATAAAAATAGTCGTTTGCCGGTGAGTTGAACGGCATGCCGATGTTCTCTGCCTTGAGATAGGTGTTGTCATCGGAATCGTATCGGGTTACAAATATATCCCATCCTCCGATACTCTCGTCGCCTTCAGCGGCGAAATAGAGCGTTATTCCGTCGCTCATCATAAACGGGTAGTTCTTGTTTGTAAGTTCCGGCCCGTCGCAAAGTCCTGTAACCTTTTGGGCATTTGTCCATTTATTTCCGATGAAATCGCAGGAAAACAGCTCTTTCTGAGTTCCGTCCTGCTTGGAGTAATAGCATTTGTTTCCCATTTCGTTGACAAACACGAAGTCATCGGCACCGCCGCTTTTGAATACTGCGGCAAGGTCGGCAACCGTACCGGCATCCTTTGTCTTGTTGAGCGCATTTAAAATGTCGCTCTTGTCCACAACGATGCTGTCGATGAACATTATCTTCTGGGTTGACTGACGCATCTCCTCCAGCCGCGGGTCTTCTTCGATTACTTCAACCTTTGTCTGTGTCTTGGCAGCATTCTTCATCTTTCTTGGCTTCTGTGCCATGGAGCTGCAGCATATAGCTGCCGCTATTGTTGCTATAAATAATCTTTTCATTTGATTTTCTTAAAATATTTATGGCAAAATTACACAAAAGATTTCTTATAGCCTAATCTTTTAATAAAGATTTAGAAAAAACTACTCTTCGATGTGCGACAAAGAGCGTGCGAATGACACAAAGAAATTGGTGAATGTCTCACTGGGATAGTAGCGCATGAGCTTGGCACTGTGGCGTATCTGCCACATCATTGCCGATGAGTTGGTGGTTCGGATAAAGATATGTTCACCTTGTGTAAAATACCAGTCGGCATTCTTGTTGTTCATGGCAAAAACATCGTTTACAAAATTTCCGTCGGCATTAATGCCCGTCATTGTCATAAACGGCAATTCGTCGGCATCAAACCGGAAAATCTCCATCATTATACGTCCGATGATGTTTGCCATGGTTTGCATTCCAAGTTTCCTAAGCTGTGACTGCAGCAGCACATAGTCCACCTTGTCGCCGATATTTCTCAGGAACATTCCAAGGTCAACAAACAGCTTCAGCGATATTCCGTCGCTGAGCATGTGCTGTATTATTCCAGTGATGAGCATCAGAAGGCTGAGTGTGGGAGGCACGCTTTCCATCTTTAATCCGTTGACCGTAATATAAAATGAGTCGCGGCAGCGCATCTCCTTGTTAATGATGTTCTGCAGCTTGTGATTAAGCATGGGGTTGGTGAGGCGGCGCATTGTCCAATAATGGTTGACCTCCATGCCGTCAAACACGTATCTTGTCACATTGCTGTCAGTGTCGTCGTATGAGGCAGAGTGTTCGTCCATCCATTCGGCAGCATGCTGCGCCTGTTTCTCATCAGAAATGTAATAGTCAATGCCTCTTTCGGTTCTATGCCCTGGTATTGGGTAATACTGTGCAAGGCTGTGCCCGTTGATGAGCACGGGGCATGTCCTTATGTCTGCCAATGCCGTGAAAACGGCTGTTAGGATTTCATTTTTTCTGTTATTGTCGCGCTCAACGTCGGCAACGTTTTTTTGCCATTGTCCCAACAGGTCTGCCGGCAGCTGTATATGGAATTGCCCTTCCATTCTTGATATGCCGTCGTACACCAGCGTTGCCACATCATGCAGTGATGCCAAACAGAAAAGCTGTCGCCACTTGAATGGCGACATGGGTTCCACTGGCGCATCGGTGCCGAAGGTTCCGGCAGAGAGCAGGTGCAGAAAGTTTCTTTGTACAACATTCATCTGCAATATCTCCTCGGAAACCTGAATATTATGGCAATCACAAGCATTACCAACAGACAATAGGGATAATAGAGATATGCAAGAATGCCCATTGGGGCTACCGATGACAATCCTGCCGCCATGAGGATTTGGGCGCCGTAGGGGATAATGCCCTGCACGCAGCATGATGCGGTGTCGAGCAGTGATGCCGCCCGTCGCGGGTCGATGCCGTAGCGTTCCGACACCCGTCTGACAAGCCCGCCAACTGTGAGTATTGCCACAGTGTTGTTCGCGGTGCAAATGTCCACGATGCCAACTAAAGTCACAATGGCAAATTCAGCCCCGCGCTTTGACTTTATGCCCTTTATGAGTGTGTGTATGATGAAGTCTATGCCGCCGTTCTCCTTGATGAGCGCCAGCAGTCCGCCGGCAAGCATGGTTACGATAATGAGTTCGCCCATGCTTGTCACTCCGGTGTTTATGGAGCTGAACCAGCCGAAAATATCGTAGTCGCCGTTTATTATTCCTATGGCACCCGTCAATGCTATTCCGAAGGCAAGCACCACCATGACGTTCAAGCCATAAAGTGCGGCGAGAAGCACGGTGAGGTAGGGCAGTACCTTTATTGGCTCTATCTCGTGCGGCATGACTGGGGGCATCTTGTCTGCACCTATTATAATATACAGCAAGAGAATTGCCATGGCGGCAGGAAGTACGATGAGGATATTTGCCTTGAACTTGTCGCTCAGGCGGCATCCCTGGGACGATGTAGCCACGATAGTGGTGTCGCTGATAAACGACAGGTTGTCGCCAAAGAATGCTCCGCCCACAACCACAGCCACTATCATTTCCTGTGAAAAGCCGGTCTGCTGTGCCACTCCCGCGGCAATGGGAACAAGTGTGACGATTGTCCCGACGCTTGTGCCTACGCTCAGCGACACAAAGCATGCTGCAATAAACAGTCCTGCCAGCAGCATGTTGGCGGGCAGAAAATATAGCGTGAGGTTCACTGTGGCGTCGATGCAGCCTATTGCCTTGGCACTGCTGGCAAAGGCTCCGGCAAACACGAAAATCCAGATCATCTGTATTATCTGCTGTGAGCCGGCTCCCTGGCTGAAGGTGTCGATGCGCTTTGCCAGCGGGCGGCCGGTGCTGATGATTATTCCATAGACACACGACACGAGAAAGCCCACGATTATGGGTATCTTGTAGAAATCGCCCACAACGATGCTTGTGGCGAGATAAAACAAGATAAAGACCAACAGCGGGCTTATCGCCTTTATTCCATGCCGCATAGAGAAAGATTTTTTTACAGCTTAAAAAGGAGTTTCTACAGCTTGATGCTCATAAACACAGGGTAGTGGTCGGAGTAGGTGAGCGGTACTTTGTAGTAGTTCACTCCCGTCATGCCCTCGTCGTGGAATATATAGTCGATGCGCACGGGCTTCTTGCCGCGGTAGGTGTACATCCATCCGCTTCCGCATTCCTTGAAGCCGTCGGTCATATTTCCCAGCAGAGTGTTGTAGGTGAATGAATAAGGCACGTCGTTGAAGTCGCCGCAAAGTATGCACGGCTCCTTGGCTTCCCTTACCTCGCGTGCCACAATCTGCGCCTGACCGCTGCGTACAATCATGCCAAAGGTGTAGTTGTTGTATATGGCATGTAGCAGCGAATTGGTCTCGACCGTCTGTCCCTGCATTTCCATTTTCCCGGCAGCGTGGAGTGTGCGGTTGAATCCGGTGGTTTCAAGGTGTACGTTGAATACCTTCACCTGCTTGCCCTTGACGTTGACAATCGCCCACATGGCGCTGTTGTTGGTCTCTTCAAAATCGATGGTGCGGCTGTCCTTGATGGGATATTTGCTGTAAATCACCATGTCGCCTCTGCCCGTTGCCATATATGGGAAGTATTGCTTGTAGCTGTCGGAGTTTTTCTTGTCGCCGCTCTGGTTTGAGTACTCCTGCAGGCAGCAGATGTCGACGTTGTTGCGCTTCATTTCCGCAAGAATGTCCTGGGCGATGAACCCGTTGGTCTCGCGTCCGAACAGTGCCACATTGTATGTTGCCACCTTGATGGCGTCAGGCGAATCGGCAGTGTGAGTGCGCGGCTGCACCAGGGTGAGCATATACGGTATGCACGATAGTACTGTGACGGCGGGAATCGCCGTGATAATCCAGCGGCGCATGATGAGCCACAGAATAATCATAATGACATTAAAGGCTATCAGCAGCGGCAATACGTACACAAGCATGGCACTTGCCGTATTGCCCAGCGGCGGAACGGTGCCGCCCCAGAGTCCTATAAACGTGAAGATGGTGAGCACAATCTGAAATACGAGCAACATCAGATTGGTGTATCTTATGACCGCTAATTTTCCCATTCTGTTTTTATTTTGATAGATAATTGCTAACTGTATCAATCAGAGTCTCAAGCTTGAACGGCTTTGCGATGAAGTCGTCGCAGCCAGCTTCCTTTGCCTCCTTGATGTCGGAGTCGAAGGCGTATGCGCTGAGTGCTATTACCGGCACCTTGCTGTTTACCTCCTTTATGATGCGTGTGGCGTCAAGTCCGTTCATGTTGGGCATGCGTATATCCATGAGAATGAGGTTGGGCTTGTATTCCTCCTGCATGGTCACTGCCTCGATGCCGTCGTTTGCGCGAATCAGCTTGTAGCGTTTTCCCAGCACGCTTTCCACCAGCTTATAGTTGGTGTCCTCGTCTTCTGCCACCATGATTACTTTCATGTTCTTCTCCTTGGGATTGTCGGTGACGCGCAGCGTGCGGATAAGAGTCATGTTGGGACCCTCTCCCTCGCCGCCGATTTTTCCCTCAAACGGCAGTGTGAACGTGAATCTTGAGCCTTCGCCCAACTTTGACTCCACCCATATCTGTCCGTGCAGTTTCTCTATGATGACCTTGCACAGCGCCAGTCCCAGACCGTGCCCTTTCTGTGCTTCGGCATCGCGCGACATGTATGTGTTGAAAATGTTGTCAATATCCTCGGGAGCAATGCCCGAACCGGTGTCCTCAACGAAAAATTCCACGATGTTGTCTTTTTCGTTCAGCTTGTAGCCGAATGCGATTGTTCCTTCCATAGTGTGCTTCAGGGCATTGCTGATGAGGTTGGAGAAGACCTGTGTCAGGCGGTTCTCGTCGGTATAGAGCGTGATGGGAGTCTCCGCCTTGCGCCAGTCCATTTTCACCTGGTCGCCGAAACGGAACTTGAAAATCTGCGATATGCTCTTGCACATGTCGTCAAGATTGACAAGCTCTTTTTTGATTTTCACCTTGCCTGACTCCATTCTCGACAAGTCGAGTATCTCGTTGATGAGGTTCAGCAGACGGGCGTTGTTGCTTTCAATGATTTCCATATATTGATAGCGCTCTTCCTGATCGTCGGTTTCCGACATGATGCGTGAAAAGCCTTCAACGGCGTTCAGCGGCGTACGTATCTCATGACTCATGTTGGGAAGAAACAGCGACTTCATCTTACTGGCACGCTGTGCCGATTCAGCAGCCTTTTTGTTCTCCTCAAGCTTCAGCCTCACCTCGTCAAGCTCCTGTTGCACTTGCTGAAGTTTTGCTCTTGTTGCCTTGAGTTCTGCTTCTAACAATTTTATTTTTTCTGTTTCCATTTTGCCTCAGTTTTTAAAATATTATATTTATATAACAAAAATCGCAACAAAGTTAATAAAAAAATCCTGTAATGCTGTGTTTAGGTTTTGTTTTTTAACTTCTCTTAGCTTTTTCCCATGCTCCACCGCTTTTGTGCGAGACAAGATATTTCATTCCGCGGAACACATTGATGTTCATAAACAGAAAATAGAATGCTGCGTAAAACAGCTTGTTTTTCTTTCCTTTTGCCGACATTATATAGCCTGTAAGCGCCGAGAGATAAAACAATATCTGGAGACACCATATTATGGTGTAGCATATCCCGGCATTGCCGAGCACCAGTGCGACATTGAGCGGTATGAGTGCCATCAGTGCCACGGGGGTGATGCTCCAGCGCAGAAACCTGTGGCTTACCAGCTGGAATGCCACCACGGCGTTGTTCCATGGCAGCATCATGCTCCTGAGCCACCAGATGCTCTGCAGTCCTCCTGCTGCAATCCTCCGCTTGCGCTTCGACTCCTCCTCAAGATTTGCCGAGCCGCTTTCCATGGCATAAGCCTTTGATGTATAGGCTATCCGGTAGCCTTGCCTGACGATAAGCATTGACAGGATAAAGTCGTCGAGCAGGGTGTTCTCGGGCATGGGGCGGCACAGTTCCTTTCTCACCGCGCAGTATTCGCCGGCGGCTCCCATGGCTGAGTAAAGCTCGCTGTCGAGGCTCTTCAGCTTGCTCTCATATTTCCAGTACATGCCTTCGCCCTCTGCCGCTATCTCGCCCTCGCTTTTGGTCATCACGCGCTTTTCGCCTGCCACGCATCCCACCTTGGGGTCTGCCATGAGTCTTACCGTTTCCCTTATGGCATCCTTGTTCACCATGGTGTTGGCGTCGGTCATTATCACGATGCTTGTTTCGGCAAGTGCCAGTCCGCGGTTGAGGGCTGCCGTCTTGCCTTTGCGCTCCGGCTGGTACAGCACTCTTACGCCATCGTATTTTGCCAGCCTTTCGTTGGTGGCGTCGCTGCTTCCGTCGGTGACCCACACAATGTGAAGCTTTTCCCTGGGATAGTCAAGGGCGCGGGTGTTTGCTATCTTCATGTCCACCACGTCCTGCTCGTTGTAGGCACACACCATGAATGTCACGTGGGGCAGACCGGCATCGCCGGCTGTATTGCCGCAGCCGCCGCTTTTGTGGAGCAGCCGCTTGATTCTCACCAAAAGATAGAGCAGCACGCCGTAACCTACATAAGTATAGGTTACGAGTGCCACACATATCCAAAATGTTACCTTAAGCGTCATTTTCCTCTTTCATGTCTATAAAGTTGCCTTTGCTGTCGTAGAATTCGTACTGCAGAAAAGCCAGTTTCTGCGATGGTATGACTGAGAGCCCCATTGTATATTTCATCTGCCACTTCCGCTTTAGGGAAATGACGTTTTGGTTGATGTAGGCTGCCACGTACGGATGAACGTGCAGCTTGAATTTCCTTACTCCGACAACATTCACCAGCCTGTCGATTTTTGCCTCAAGCATGTCGGTGAACATGATGCTGCTCTTTATCTTGCCCTTGCCGAAGCATGTGGGACAGACCTCCTCTACCGCCACGTCCATTGCCGGGCGCACTCTTTGGCGGGTTATCTGCATCAGCCCGAACTTGCTCAGCGGCAGTATGTTGTGGCGGGCACGGTCTTTCTGCATGTTCTTGCACATCCGCTCATACAGCAGCTGGCGGTCCTCGGCAAGATTCATGTCGATGAAATCTACAATTATTATACCTCCCATATCACGCAGACGCAGCTGGCGCGCCAGTTCGTCGGCAGCTCCCAGATTCACCTCCAGTGCGTTTTGCTCCTGTCCGTTTTCCGCTTTTGTCCTGTTGCCGCTGTTCACGTCGACCACGTGCATGGCTTCTGTGTGCTCTATTATGAGATAGGCTCCGCGACGGTAGTTCACTGTCTTTCCGAAAGAAGACTTCAGCTGCTTGGTGACGTTGAAATTGTCGAAGATGGGCACTGTGCCGCTGTATTTCTTCACAATTTCCACCTTGTCGGGTGCAATCAGCTGCACATAGTCCTTGACCTGAGCGAGCACGGTGTCGTCGTTTACGTATATTCCGTCGTAGCTCGGGTTAAACAGGTCGCGCAACAGGGCAACGGCCCTGCATTGCTCCTCAAACACCAGCTGCGGGCGCTGGGTTGTCTTCTGCACCTTTGTTATTGCATCTTCCCAACGGCTTATCAGCACTTTCATCTCTGCGTCAAGCTCTGCCACACGCTTGCCTTCGGCCGACGTGCGCACAATGACGCTGAAGTTCTTGGGCTTTATGCTCTGTATCAGCTGTTTCAGGCGCGATCGCTCCTCGCCTTTCTTAATCTTTGCCGACACAGACACCTTATCGCCGCCCAGCGGGACAAGCACCATGAACCTGCCAGCAAAACTCAGCTCGCACGTAAGGCGCGGACCTTTTGTCGATATGGGTTCCTTAACCACCTGCACAAGAACTTCCTGCCCCAATGTCAGCACCTTCGATATGCTGCCGTCCTTTGGCAGGTCGGGCAGCCGGGTTGCCTTGCTCACTGGAAACAGTTTCTTCTTGTCGCTTGCCACTTGCTTGAGATATTTCTCAAATGATGCAAACTGCGTGCCGAGGTCAAGGTAGTGCAGGAAAGCCTCTCTCTCATAACCAACATCTACGAAGCATGCGTTCAGGCCCGGCATCAGCTTTTTCACCTTTGCCGCATAGATATTTCCCACTGCAAACGACTCTGCCTGCTGAGGCTCGTTCTGATACTCCACCAGGCTTTTGTCTTCAAGCAGGGCTATGGAAATGTCCTTGGGCTGCACGTCAATAATTAATTCACTTGTCACTTTTTAATGTAAATGTGTTATGTTCCTGTAAAAAAATAAAAAAACGAGGAGCGTCAAGGCTGTCGCCCTAACATGCTCCTCTCATTTTTGTCATCATTCCAGAGTATTACTTGCTCTTGTGACGATTCTTGCGTAGTCTCTTCTTACGCTTGTGGGTAGCCATCTTGTGACCCTTCTTTTTCTTTCCGTTTGGCATAATCTTAAAATTTTTATTAATTATTTAACTCTCTTCTTGCTTTCAGTCCAGTCCCCGGCAATTTTATTGCCGGCCGCGCGGCAGATGTGCCGCAACACCTTAATATATATTATGGAGAATGGAGTGGGGGATTAGTCGTTTTCCACAACTCCGTGCATGCGGGCGATGAAGCTCTTTGCCGGCTTGAATGCAGGCAGGTCGTGCGCGTCAATCACGATTGTTGTGTTCTTCGAGATGTTGCGCGCTGTCTTCTGTGCGCGGTGCTTAACGATGAAGCTGCCGAAACCGCGCAGGAACACGTCCTCCTTGTTGTCTGCAAGGCTGACACGAACCTCTTCCATGAACGACTCAACAACAGCCGACACAGACTTGGAGTCGATACCTGTTGTCTCTGCTATTTTCTTTATAATTTCTGCTTTTGTCATAGCTTTAATTTTATTGTTTTTATCACTATTTTTGTTTGATTATATTTTCTGAGCTGCAAAATTACTGATTTTCAACGATATTACGAAATTTATTCAGATTTTTTTGCTAAAAAATGTACTTTTCTTGATGTTTTCTTTCCTAAAACCAAAAAAAAGTAGTAATTTCGCAGCCAAAATCAGAAATTAACATAAAAATTAGAGAATGAAACAAACAAAGATTGTAGCAAGTGTAAGTGACCGCCGCTGTGATGTGGATTTCATCCGCCAGCTTTATAAGGCTGGAGTGAATGTTGTAAGAATGAACACAGCGCACGCCACTGAGGAAGGGATAAAGCAGATTATTAATAATGTACGCGCGGTCAGTCCGCGGCTGGGAATACTCATCGACACCAAGGGGCCTGAGGTGAGAACCACGGGATGCAGCGAGCCGGTAAGTTATAAAAGCGGTGAAATGGTGGAAATTTACGGGAATCCCGATTCTGACACCTGCCATGACATAATAAACGTGAGCTATCCCAACTTTGCCAGTGACATAAAGACAGGCTGCCATATTTTGTTCGACGACGGTGCCCTTGACATGGTCGTGACAGCCATTGAGGGCAAGAAAGTTGTGGCAGAGGTGCAAAACGACGGCGTGCTCGGCTCGCACAAGAGCGTGAACGTGCCAGGGGTTCACATCGAGCTGCCGGCGCTCACCGAAAAGGACAAGAAGAACATCCTGCTCGCCATTGACCAGAAAATCGATTTCATCGCACATTCCTTTGTAAGGAGTGCGTCTGACGTGACTGCCATCCAGGAGATTCTCGACGCTCACGGAAGCGACATAAAGATTATAGCGAAAATAGAAAATCAGGAAGGAGTGGACAACATCGATGAGATTCTGCACGTGGCATACGGCATCATGATTGCCCGAGGCGACCTTGGCATAGAAGTGCCGATAGAGCAGATACCAAGCATTCAGCGCGCCATAATACGCAAGTGCCGCCGTGCCCGCAAGCCTGTGATTGTGGCAACGCAGATGCTTCACTCAATGATCAGCAACCCGCGGCCCACACGTGCCGAGGTGACCGACATTGCCAACGCCGTGTTCTCATGCACCGACGCCCTGATGCTGAGCGGCGAGACTGCCAGTGGAAAATATCCCATAGAGGCGGTTGAGACCATGGCGCATATTGCAGAGCAGGCAGAGTGTGACAAGGAATACTCGCGCGACATCAATCTCGGCTCGGGTGACGACAGCGACATACGCGAGTATCTTGCGCAGTGTGCCATCAACGCCACCGAGACAATAGGCGTAAATGCCATTCTCATCGACAGCGGAACGGGACAGATGGCGCGCAACCTTGCCGCTTTCCGCGGACCGGCGCCAATCATTGCCATCTGCTACAACGAGCCGCTCATACGCTCGCTCAACCTCAGCTATGGAGTACACACAATTCTTGCCGACAAGAGCGCAAAGGACAAGGACGAGCTGTTCCAGAACGCCATTAAGCACATGATGAAGAAGGGATTTGTGGACTTCGATGATTCTATTGTATACCTCACGGGCTCGTATTTCGTGGGGGGCGTGAACACAATGCTCAAAATCAATACCGTCAGGGAGGCTTTGGAGGAAGGGAGCGCATAGCAGGGCCGGGGACCAAAGCCATGAGGTCAGGCGATTTTTATCCTGAGGCTTTTTATCCTGAGGTCCGGCAGAAAAATCCTGAGGTAACGTTTCGCGGTCCGTCTCTCTACTGGAGACGGACCGTCTCAATATCGGAGACGTACCGTCTCCGGTAGAGAGACAAAGTGTCTCCGATAGTTAGACGGTTGCAGAAACCGGGTATGAAATTCTTTATCTGCGACAGCACAAACTGCAAATGTACAAAAAAATCTGCAAACTGCAAAACTTTTGCGGAACTTTTTGTTCATTTGCAGTGAAATTACTGACGTTTAAGGCTCTCTTGGATGTAGTTCAAGGCTTTTGTGGAATATTAAAACATCTTCCACGCATCTTAAACATCTTCCACGCATCTTCCACTCGTTTATGTCTTTGATTATCACCGAGTTTACTACAAAGAAGTGGAAGGTGGAAGATGAAATGCAAAAAATGCAAAGCGCGCACGCGCGTGCGCGTAAAGGGGCGCTGACGCTGCATTTCACCGTAGTGCCGGCGGTATTTCACCGTATTCCGTAATTTTGTATAATTTGCATTATGATAAATAGAGTATATTGCAAATAAAACACGGATTTCAAGGTTTTCTTATTTATCTTATCAGTGAAATCCGTGTAATCCGTGCCTAAATCGTGACCAGTGTAAGCTGGGGCTGGCTTTTCGGACAGCCTCACCCGC
>JAGAPI010000008.1 GCA_017623335.1 Prevotella sp. | reverse complement strand
GGCAGGCGCAGGCTCGTTTATGTCATCGTTCAACGTTGTTGACGGCATTCCTGCCACCTGCAACCGCTGGCTGCTCACCGACCTGCTGCGCAACGAATGGAAATACGACGGTTTTGTGGTGACCGACTACGGTTCAATCAACGAAGCCATCGTTCACGGTCTTGGCGACCAGTCAGTGACTTCCGAAATGGCATTGAAGGCAGGCACCGACATGGACATGTGCTCAAACGCCTTCATCGCCCAGCTGAAGAAACTGCTCGACGAGGGCAGGGTGACAATGGCGGAGATTGACACAGCCTGCCGCCGTGTGCTGGAGGCAAAATACAAGCTCGGACTATTTGACGACCCCTACCGCTTCTGCGAGCCGAAGCGCCTGAAGACCGATCTCTACACCGCCGGGCACCGCAAGGCGGCACGCGACATGGCTGCCGAGACCTTTGTGCTGCTTAAGAATGAAGAATTAAGAACCAACGGTCGGCGACCGAAGGGAAAGCCAATGAAGAATGAAGAATCAAAGGGGAAGAATGAAGAATCGGCTGCGCCGCTGCTGCCGCTGAGGAAGCAGGGCAAGATAGCGCTGATAGGTCCGCTTGCCGACAACCGCACTAACATGGTGGGATGCTGGTCGACGGGCGACACTCCCGACCTTTACTCCACTCTGAAGGAGGCTATGGAGCGCGCCGTGGCCGACAAGGCTCAGGTGCTCTACGCTCAAGGCTGCAACATCTACGCCGATGAGGATACGCAGAAGGGAGCCACCTTCGGCCGTCCCATCACCCGTGTTGACGATGCCAAGGCAAAGGCAGAGGCTCTCAGCATTGCAGCCGGTGCCGACGTGATAGTGTGCGCCATGGGCGAGATGGCTGAGATGAGCGGCGAGAGCTCGTCGCGCGCCGACATATCCTTGCCTCAGGTGCAGATGGAGCTGCTCCGCGCCCTTGTTGCCACAGGCAAGCCGGTGGTGCTGCTCAACTTCTCGGGCCGTCCCACACTCATGTCGTGGGAGGCAGAGAATGTGCCCGCCATCCTCAACGTGTGGTTTGGAGGCTCTGAGGCCGGCGATGCCATCTGCGACGTGCTGTTCGGCGACAAATGCCCCTCGGGCCGCCTCACAATGACCATGCCGAAGGCTCTCGGTCAGATACCTATATATTATAACCATCTCAACACCGGCCGTCCCGTGCCCGAGGGAGCAAAGGAGTACCGCAAGTATCAGAGCAACTACATCGATGTGCGCAACGACCCGCTCTATCCTTTCGGCTACGGACTGTCATACACCACATTTGAATACGGCAAGCCCCGTCTGAGTGGAACGAAAATGAGTGCTGACGGGAAACTTACCCTCACTGTAAACGTGAAAAACAGCGGCAGGTATGATGCCGACGAGGTGGTGCAGCTCTACATTCACGATATCTATGCCTCAGTGGTGCGGCCGGTGAAGGAGCTGAAAGGCTTTGAGCGAATATCGCTAAAAGCAGGTGAGAACCGCGACGTGGTGTTCACCATAGATGCTGAAATGTTGAAGTTCTACAATAGCGACCTGCAGTATGTGGCAGAGCCGGGTGACTTTGAAGTGATGGTCGGAGGTAACAGCCGCGATGTGCAGAGACTGAAGTTTACATTGGAATAGGATACTGGTAAGTGGAGCATTTTTTGTCTGCACTTATCAAAAAAAATTAATATTCCGTGCAAAGTTGCGTTATTTTCAAAAAAATGATGTAACTTTGCACGGAATATTCTTAAAGTAATAACATCAATCCATAAGAGAATCATGAAAAAGAAACTGACAAAGGTGCTCGTACTCGGTTCGGGTGCCCTGAAAATCGGACAGGCAGGAGAGTTTGACT
>JAGAPI010000073.1 GCA_017623335.1 Prevotella sp. | reverse complement strand
TGGCGCCACCACGTCCACGTTGACGTATGTTCCTGCCGCTGTGGCGTTGCTCATTGCCTCCACAAACTCCTTGCGACAGTCGGGGTATATGGCGTGG
This sequence comes from Prevotella sp., assembly GCA_017623335.1. Next base: position 1,857 of record JAGAPI010000073.1, on the reverse strand, counting down.
TCGCCGCCGTGGTTTGCCATCATCACGTGTCTCAGTCCGCGGCTCTCGGCTATGCCAGCCGCTATGGCGAGCATTATTCCGTTGCGGAACGGCACAACGGTCGACTTCATGTTCTCGTCCTCATAGTGCCCTTCGGGAATGGCGTCGGCACCTTCCAGCAGCGAGCTTTTGAAATACCTGCCCATAAACTCCAGTGGTATCGTTATGTGCTCTATTCCCAACCTCTCGCAGTGCATCTTTGCCAGCGGTATCTCCTTGGCGTTGTGGTTACTGCCGTAGTCAAACGATATGCCCAGCGCAATCTCGTCCTTGTGTTCATACAGCAGCGTCACGCTGTCCATGCCGCCGCTTACAATTATTACTGGGTCTTTCTTCATCTCCGTTTGTTTTATTTTTCTTTGCAAAGTTACGAATTTTTTCTCAAAGTTTATACTTTTTTTCTCGAAGTTTGGAATTTTCCTCTTGAAGTTTTAATTTCTTTTCTCGAAGTTTAAAATTTAGATATATTTCGCAAGAATCTTGTCTAACTGACCTACATAGTAGAATGGCAGATTTATCAGACGGAAAGGCTTATTGTCGGGATTGGGAGTCACGATGTCCTGTGTGGAAAGAGGTCCGCTCCATATCCTGACGGTTACGACACGTCGGTCGCAGCTGTTGACGAATGTATGCAGTGAGCGGAGATGTGAATTTGTGCCTGCCTTTACTTCTATGGGAACGATGTTGGTTCCTTCCTGCCATACATAATCCACTTCTGCCGTTGCCCCTTTCTTGTCTCTTATCCAGAAAAACAGCTGTTCACGATAATGCCTGTCGAGAACAATGCGCAGCTCCTGCGCCACAATGTGTTCGGCGGCTCTGCCGCGCCAGGTGTCGAGCAGTTCTTTGTTTTGAAGATATTCCAGCTGTATTCCTGCAAAGAAATTCGTAAGTCCTGTATCCACCATCACCAGTTTGGGTGACCGGCGGCTGGCGGGTATTGCCGGTGCTGAGGTCGAGGTGACGGGATAGTCGAGCGACAGCAGATAAGCCCTTTCCAGCAAATCCATGCCGTCGTGTATCTGGGTGGATGTGTAGCTGCTGTTGCCAAATCCGGAAAACGTGATTGTTTCTGCTGCTGAAAGCCATGCCGTTGACAGGATATGCCTTAAGATTCTCACCTGTTCCGGTGTTCTTGCAAACTTCTCGGCATCTTCATTGTATCCTTTCAGCAGTGAGTTGAAGATGGGAGAAAGTTTTTCTATGTCATGCGATGCGATATACTCGCTTACAGCCTCGGGCATTCCCCCGATAAGGGCGTATGTGTTGAATTCCGACACCATTTCGTGGTGCATGAAATCCGGCACGGAGAGGTTCCGTAGCATTTCTGCCCATTGCTCACCCTCCTTTGCATTGATATATTCCACAAAAGAGCACGGACGCAATGTCAGATACTCAACACGGCCCACGGGAAATGAGACATGCTGCTTCATCAGGCTGTGCAGGCTGTGCAGGCGGCTGCCGGCAGCTATCACATATACCCACGGCAGGTCTTCATAGAAATAGCGCAGCATGGCAATGGCGCTGGGCTCCTCCTGAATCTCGTCAATGAAGAGAAGCACCTTTTTGCTCTTGTCCTGCACAATATGATTCTTGAGACAGAGATATTGCCATACGGCATCGGCTGTGCTGAAACGGCGGAATATCTCAGAGTCTTCCGTTTCCAGATTGAGTGAGATGAACGCGTCAAACTCCTTGCCGAACTCCCTCACCAGCGTTGTCTTGCCCACCTGTCTTGCTCCCCTCAGCACAAGGGGCTTTCTGCCATGGTTGTCCCGCCATTGTCTGAGTTGTTGTGTCAAATCTCTTGCAAACATA
>JAGAPI010000072.1 GCA_017623335.1 Prevotella sp. | reverse complement strand
TGTCATATTAGAGTTTTGCTTGTCTTCTTTTCGCAACACTAAGGTAAGTGAAAATTCTGACATGGCAAAATCCTGGGCAACTTTTTGTTGCTCAGGAACTTATAAATAAAGTTAAATTATAGTGTTGCGGAATTAAGGTATAAATGAAAAGATTGACTTTATTGGCTTTTGCAGCGGTGCCGGTTGTATCGGCAATGGCTGTTGAGCCTTCCGACTCTATTCGCCGTGCCATCGACCTCGATGAGGTGATTGTGGTGTCGCAACCCAAAGAGGTTTACCGTCTGCGTCAGCAGCCCATGAGCAGCAGCGTGTTTACCACAGAGCAGATGCAGAAGCTGCAGATGCGCGATGTCCGTGATATGTCGCTTTACGTGCCGTCGTTTGCCATGCCGTCATATGGCAGCCGCTACACTTCATCGATGTATATCCGCGGCATCGGCTCCCGTATAAACAATCCCGCCGTGGGAATGTATGTAGACAATGTGCCGCTTATGGCAAAGAGCGCATTCAACCAGCACGTCTACGACGTTGACCGTGTTGACGTGCTGCGCGGACCACAAGGCACGCTCTACGGCATCAATACTGAGGGCGGACTTATCCGTATGTTCACCAAGAACCCGATGAACTATCAGGGTACCGATATTCGTTTGGGCGGCGGCAGCTATGGTTATCGCCGTGCTGAGCTTACCCACTATCACAAGCCTGCCGATAATTTCGCCTTCTCCACCGCATTGTTTTATAATGGCACCGATGGTTATCTGCACAACGACAATCTTGGCAAGAAGGCTGACGGCATGAACGAGTACGGCGGACGAATGAGGGCGATTTTCGCTCCCGTTGCCAACTGGACACTCGACCTTACCGCCGATTTCCAGCACACCAAGCAGGACGGATTTTCCTATGGACAGTATGACCCTGCCACAGGCAACGTTGCCAATCCCTCAACCACCTTTATGAGCGGTTACCGCCGCGATATGCTCACCACGGGACTCAATGTCCGCGGAGTGTTCAACGATGTGCTGTTCACATCAATGACCAGCTGGCAATGGCTCAACGACGACATGAACATGGATCAGGACTATTTGCCTGAGGACTACATGTCGCTCAACCAGCGTCAGGTGCAGAACTCTATAACTGAGGAAATTGTGCTCCGCAGCAACGGGGCAAGCCGTTGGCAGTGGATTAACGGCGTGATGATGAACTGCCAATGGCTGCGCACGGCGGCACCCGTTGGCTTCGGACCAGCCATGACGGGAGGAATTGCCCAAATGGTGGAGTCGGCAATGCCGCCCGCATTCGGAGCAAAGGTGAATGTGGAGTTGGGAGTGGAAGAGATGTTCCACACTCCGCTGCTCAATCTCGGCGTGTTCCACGAGTCGTCCTATCACCTCACCGACCGCCTGCGTGCAGCCGTTGGTCTGCGCCTTGACTACAGCCGCCAGAAGGTGGAGTACGATGCGCAGTCAGAAATGGCAATGACCGTGGCGATGATGGGACGTGAGATGACCAACACGCTTACATCGCGCCTGCTCTCCGACGATGCCACAGACTATCTGCAGCTCCTTCCGAAGGTGTCGCTCAACTATATTTTCGACAACAGTGGCAGCAACATCTATGCGTCGGTGAGCAAGGGATTCCGTGCCGGAGGCTATAACATACAGATGTTCAGCGACATTCTGCAAAAGGAGATTATGGACAACTACCGTGAGGTGCAGAAAGGCGACTACGAGATTAAGCACACCGAGGACGACTATTCCAACGTGAACAACACCATAAGCTATAAGCCTGAGGAGACTTGGAACTATGAGATTGGTGCACATGTCAATATGTTCGACCGCCGTCTGATGCTCGACCTTGCCGCCTACTACACGCGCATCACCAACCAGCAGCTAAGCGTCATGGCTGGCGACTACGGCTACGGCCGTATGATGGTGAACGCCGGAAAGTCGGAGAGCAAGGGCGTTGAGGTTGCCCTGCGCGGCAAGGCTTTTGCCGACCGGCTCGACTGGAGCGCCACCTACGGCTACACCATGGCAAAGTTTAAGGAATACGACGAGTACAACGGCAAATATGTGCCATACGTTCCTCGCAATACCTTCAGCGCCGCCGCCGACTACACCCTGCTCACCAAGTCGCGCCTGATGCCGTCGATGGTGTTCGGCATGAACGTTTCGGGACAGGGAAAGACCTACTGGGACGAGGCAAACACCGTGAGCCAGGATATATATGCCGTCCTCGGGGCGCACGCCGACTTTTGTTTCCGTCCGCTAACCGTGAGCGTTTGGGGAAAGAACCTCACCGCCACCCGCTACAACACCTTCATGGTGCAGAGCAGCGCCACGCGTCAGCCGTTGAGCTTTGCGCAGATTGGCGCGCCGAGAATGTTCGGTGTCGATGTCCGGATAAATCTCTGACACACTGCTTCTTAGTGGCTGCTATCGGAAATAGCGTATGCCACAATCGGAAAATCCCAAGGCAAAACCGCGATTACAGAACAAAAAGGTTGTACTTTTGCACTCGAAATAAAAAACAATTTAAAAAAGATATAGAGAGATGACAAATTTTCAACCGCTAATGATTTTGTTCTGTCTGGTTTTGCCTTTCGTTTTGGTGTATGGACAGACGATATGCCGCAAATTGCGCGACATTGAGAATAAGTATAATGTAATATCATGGCAGCGTGACTGCATCTATGTCAACGATGACGATGAAGACTGACTCCACGACGGTGCTGACCGACAGTACGACGATGAAGACTGACTCCACGATGACAACAGCCGGCATACAGGCTGACAGCATCCACGGGCAGCTGAAGGAGACCTGCCTGTTTCTTGCGCAGTATGCCGCCTCGCTGCTTGGCTCGGGCTGCACCTCGTCGCGGATAGAGAAGAATGTGGCGCGCATTGCCGCAGGCTGCGGAGTGCTTGCCGAGATGAT
>JAGAPI010000071.1 GCA_017623335.1 Prevotella sp. | reverse complement strand
GCAACCTCTCGTTCTCGTTCCGCGGAAACAACTATCTGCGTGAGGCTATGCACTCGGTGTTCCTCTATCACGCCATAGCGGCAGGCATGGACATGGCGATAGTAAACCCGGCGGCGAAAGTACAGTACGCCGACATACCTTCCGACCTGCTCACGGCGCTTGAGGACGTGATACTCTGCCGCAAAGACAACGCCGTGGAGACTCTTGTGGAGACGGCTGCAAAATATAGCGGCAAGAAGGTGGAGACGGCTGCCGACGACAGCGCGGAGCGCAGCGCCATGACACTTGAGGAAAGGATAGTGACCGCACTACAGCGCGGCGACAGCGAGCATCTGGACGAAGACATGCGGGAGGCGCTCGCCTCCTACCCCACCCCGCAGTCGATAATCGAGGGACCGCTGATGAAAGGCATGACCCTCGTGGGCGACCTCTTCGGATGCGGCAAGATGTTCCTGCCGCAGGTGGTGAAATCGGCAAGAACCATGAAGCAGGCGGTGAAGATGGTGATGGGAGAGATGACCATGCAGCAGGGAGAGATGACCATGCAGCAAAACTGCATGGAACGGAAGACGGGCGACATGGAACGGCAGCCGGGCGAGCCCGCGAGCGGCGCGCCAAAACCCAAGTTCCTGCTCGCCACGGTGAAGGGCGACGTGCATGACATAGGAAAGAACATCACGGGAGTGGTACTGGCATGCAACAACTTCGATGTAACCGACCTCGGAGTGATGGTGGAGGCAAGCGAGATAGTGAGGACGGCGAAGGAAAAGGACGTTGACTTCATTGGACTGAGCGGACTGATAACGCCGTCGCTCGATGAGATGTGCAACGTTGCCGCCGAACTGAAAAAGGCGGGCATCACCGTTCCGCTGTTCATAGGCGGCGCAACGACATCGGCGCTCCATACCGCCGTGAAGATAGCTCCGCTCTACGACGGCGCAGTGTTCTACGTGAAGGACGCGGCGCAAAATCCCATCATCGCAATGCAGCTCCTTGGCAGCGAGCGCGACTGCACCATAGCCGTGCTGAAGACCGAGCAGGAGCGGCTGCGCCAGACAATTGCCGGTCCGCAGACCGGGGAAAAGGCAGACGACAGCCTGCGTCCCGAGATTGACTGGAAAAGCGAGCCGATAGACCGCCCTATATATATAGGTACGCGTACATATTATAATATATCCATTGCTGAAGTCCGGCCTTACATCAACTGGACCTACTTCTACCGTCTGTGGCGCGTGAGTCCCGACACTCCCGAGGCGGCTGCCATACAGTTTGAGGCGGAAAAGGTGATAAACGCCCTTGTCAAGGAGCACGCCACCCTGCAGGCACTCGTGGGGTTCTACCCTGCCCACGGCACAAGCCGCAGCATAGTGGTAGAAAATGAAGAACGAAGAGTGAAGAAACGTAAGTTCGACGAAGTCAATGAAGAATATGGGCACGGAGAAAGTTGCCCATGCTGCGGAAGTAAACCTATAGAGATTTCCACTCCCCGGCAGACCAAGCCCAACAGGCAGGGCGTGTGTCTGTCGCTCTGCGACTACGTTGCGCCTGAGGGCTACGGCGACCACATCGGCGCCTTTGCGATTACGATATCAAAGGAAATCCTCAGCCGACTGGAGGCACTCAAAGCTGAGGGCAACGACTACGATGCACTGCTTCTGCAAAGCGTATGCGACCGCCTGACCGAGGCTGCCAGCGAATGGATGCACCACAAGGTGCGCAAGGAACTGTGGGGATATGCCCCCGACGAGATTGCAGATGTCAAGAGATTCTACAAGGCTGACTACCGCGGCATCCGTCCTGCCGTGGGTTATCCGTCACTGCCCGACCAGAAGGAGACTTTCAACCTCGACAAACTCCTGAATCTTGAGCAGATAGGAATACGGCTCACCGAAAACGGCGCAATGTACCCGCAGTCGTCGGTATGCGGTCTGTATCTCGCATCGCCAAGAGCGGAGTATTTTGTTATTTAAATTAAGAATGAAGAGTGAAGAATGAAGAATTTCAATTGCGATTATCTTATGCGCATCCCATTCTTCATTCTTCACTCTTCATTCTTCATTTCCTCTTATAACACTGCTTCATGTCGCACAATCCGCAGGAATAGTCGCGACATTTCACCGACGGTCCGATGCCAATGACGCCGCTCACCGATTTTATGGGCACCATGAGACATGAGTCGGTGAGGTTTACTCCGCAGGGAGCCTCCTGCGGAAACAGGCTGAACAGCTTGCGCTGCTCGCTGACGTGCCAGCCGCAATAGCCGGGGCTGAAGCGGTTGGTGTTTTTGTATCCCCGGCCGGCGATATATGCCGCCACGTCGGCTTGCATGCGGTCGGCTGTACGCTCGGCTATCACGCTGCCAATGGCGTCGGCCACAAACACGCGCACCATGTCGCCCTCTTCCGTCAGCCGGTCGTGAAACACCTGATAAGCCATGCCGCTTGTGCAGACAAACACCACAAACTGCTGCGCGCCGCGCAGCTGGCGGCTGATGATGCGCCCCACTGAGAATGTCTGGGTGCTGCTGAACGCACGGCTGACGTTGGTGGGCTCAAGACTGTGGCTGAGGGTGAGCGCATGGGCATCCTCATCGAGCACCCCCTCGGCAATAAAGAAGGCGAAGCGCGGGCGGAGAACCCTCCTCACATCCAGCAGCATGGAGCTGACCTCGGCACGCACGTCTGCGTCGGGCACAGCCGAGCCATAGCCCATCTGCTCGTAAATCATCGCCGGACTTATGCCGAGGTCGTCGTATGTAATAGTAGTCTCAATCATCTAACTCCTTTTGTTGAAATCATCGAGCGCCCTGAAGAATGCGTCGATATTGGCAAACGGCGTGGCAGGCGGAGTGTCGCAGCCGCTCGACAGCACAAAGTTGGGATAATCCCTCGTGGCGTTGAGCAGCTCCATGGTGTGAGCGTACATCTCCTCGGGCGTGGCATCCTTGAACATCTGAACGGGGTCGATGTTCCCCACAGCCAATGTGCCGGCAGGCACGCCCTTTATTGCCGCCACCATGTCAATCTTGTTGCCGAAATGATAGATTGCCGCACCAGTGACAGCCATGGCGTGAGTACACTGACCCGTGTTGCCGCAGTTGTGGAGCACCACGCTGAAGCTGTCGTCCTGCACGGCATCCACCACCCTCTTTACGAACACCGACGAGAACCGCTCGCAGTCCTCATCGCTCATCAGTCCGGCGGCAGGCTCTGCCATAACCACTCCGGCAACTCCAGTCTCCTTCAGTGCCATGCAATACTTTAGGATAAAGTCGGTGCACTTGCTCAGCAGAATGTCGGCAGCCTCGGGGTCCTGGTAAATCAGCACCATAATCTCCGACATGTCATAGAGCCTTCCCGCCAGCGAGAACGGCCCGATGCAGCCTGCAAACACGGGACGGTCGGTGATGTTACGTGCCGCCAGGAGGTTGGCTTTGAGATATTCTTTTATGCGTCCCGTGGAGAGCGGGGGCACCTTCATATTTCTTATATCATCGGCATTGTTGAGGATGTGCCCCACAACGGCAGGCACGGCATTGTCCTCAAAGGCTATGTCGGCACCAAAACACTCAGCCTCCACCGTAAGGTCCATTATCACGGTGGCTCCTGCCGTGGGATATTTGTCGGCAAGCGCCTTTATAGAGCGGTAATGCACCTCACCGTCGCTCACGGCATTGCGCACGGTATCGCCTATCAGTTCGATGCCAGGATGGGTCATAATTGGGATTGCCGCCACCTGCTTCTGCGCTATCACACCGGCAATCCACTGTTTCATGTTTAGTTTTTGCATAGTTTTATTTAATGCATAATTCATAATGCATAATTAATAATTATTTGCACGCCCGAGAAATTCCGCAGGTCCAATTATGAATTATGCATTATGAATTATGAATTGTTACTGTTCTTCATTTTAAACGCCAGCGCGTACATTCTCATCTGCTTAATCATTGCCAGCAGACCGTTGCTGCGCGTGGGTGAGAGATGCTCTTTCAGTCCTATTTTCTCAATGAAGTAAAGCTCGGTGTCGAGAATCTCGTCGGGAGTGTGTCCGCTCAGCACGCGTATGAGCAGCGCCACGATGCCCTTCACAATCAGGGCGTCGCTCTCGGCGGTGAAGTTTATCACACCCGCAGCCTCGTCGTAATCAGCCTGCAGCCACACTCTGCTCTGGCAGCCGTCAATGAGGTTGCTCTCATTCTTGTACTTCTCGTCGAGCGGCTCCTGTTCGTTGCCCAGGTCTATGAGAAGCTGATATTTGTCCATCCAGTCGGTGAAGTCGGAGAACTCCTCTATCACCTCATCTTGTATCTCGTTGATTGTCATAGTTTGTTGTTTTTATTTTCAGCGTGCAAAGTTACGAAAAAAAATGAAGAATGAAGAATGAGGAATGAAGAATTTTTTTTTAATGAAGAATGAAGAGTGAAGAGTGAAGAATTTTTTTAATGAAGAATGAAGAATTGGTTGCGCAATATATCCGCGAAAGACGAATGGAATAACGAGATTCTTCATTCTTCACTCTTCATTCTTCATTTAAAAAGTTCAGCGCCTTCACGTATTCCCACAGCTTGCGGTAGAACGGATGATGGGTCATTGTGGGAGTGTCGCCGAGGATGATGAGCTTCGCCCTCGCCCTGGTCATCGCCACGTTCATGCGGCGCAGGTCGCGCAGAAAACCTATCTGTCCCTCATCGTTGGCACGCACGAGCGAGATTATTATCACGTCGCGCTCCTGCCCCTGAAAGCCGTCCACGGTGTTGACGCTTATCATGCGGCGGAACGGCTTGAAATACTCGCGCTTCATCACGAGCCGCCTGAGATACTGCACCTGCAGGCGGTAGGGCGAGATTATTCCCACATCTACACGTTCGTCGAGTATCCTCTGCTTGCCAATTTTCTCGAAGTATGTCTTCAGCGTGAGGAGAGTCAGCTCCGCCTCCAGCTTATTGATGCGCCCGAAGCTCTCGCCTACAAACTCCTCCTTGCAGTCGAACTGGCTGGTGTCGATCCACTCCATCGGCACGTCGTAGTCGAGAATGGAGCGGTGGCGCACCGAGGGCGCCGACTCCACCTTGTTTTCATAGAACCAGTCGCTTGAGAAGCGCATAATTTCCTCGTTCATCCTATACTGCGTCTGCAGCAGCGTCACAGCCTCAGGCTTGTTGTCAACGATGCGCTCCATGAGCGTCTTGCCCAGCCCGCCTTTCATCGCCTCGTAG
>JAGAPI010000007.1 GCA_017623335.1 Prevotella sp. | reverse complement strand
CAAGAAGGTGTTGCATTGGCAAAGGAGTTGAACGAGGCTTTGGCTGCCGAGAAGCCAAACTGCGACGTTGTGGTTTGTACTCCATTCATTCATCTTGCAACCGTGGCAGGCATCCTCGATGCCAACACCATCGGTCTTGGTGCAGAAAACTGCGCCGACAAGGAGAAGGGTGCATTTACCGGCGAAGTATCAGCAGAGATGGTAAAGAGCACAGGTGCCCAGTATGTTATTCTCGGTCACTCTGAGCGCCGTGAGTACTACAACGAAACTCCTGAGATTCTGAAGGAGAAGGTACTGCTCGCACTGAAGAACGGTTTGAAAGTAATCTTCTGCATCGGCGAGAGCAAGGATCAGCGTGAGGCAAACAAGCAGAACGAGGTGGTTAAGGCAGAGCTTGAGGGCAGTGTGTTCAACCTCAGCGCCGAGGAGTTCCAGAACATCATCATCGCCTACGAGCCAATTTGGGCTATCGGCACAGGTCTGACCGCCACAGCTGAGCAGGCAGAGGAAATACACGCTTACATCCGCTCTATCGTAGCTGAGAAATATGGCAACGAGGTGGCAGAGAACACAAGCATACTTTATGGCGGCAGCTGCAAGGCAAGCAACGCTCCCGAGCTGTTTGCTAAGCCCGACATTGACGGTGGTCTTATCGGCGGTGCTTCATTGAAGTGTGCTGACTTCAAGGGTATCATCGATGCCTGGAAAGCATAATCAAAGATTCTAATTTGACTACGGTTTGAAAAGAACAGTAATCATAATTATCAGCTGTGTCCTCTGCATATTGTGTGCAGAGGCACAGACTTTTACCGACCGTCTGCAACAGCAGAAAGCCGGGAAGGGTACCGTTACCCTGCATCAGAGCAAGGAGATTGACAAGCTGGTGAACGGAAGATACTCCGATCCAAATGCTGCGGGGATGAGACCCGACATAAAGCCGGAACAGCCTGCAAAAGAACAGCAGGCTGGACAAGGAAGCACTGTAGGACAAGGAAACTCTGTCAAACAAACAGGACAAGTCAGACCCGTGAAACAGGCAGGACAGGTCAGACAAGAAAAACAAGATACCGACCAGCAGGACATTATGCCGCAGGACACCACCCCCGACATGGGCAAAAAGGTGATGCGCCGAAGCTATAAGACCACAGGCTACAGGGTGCAGGTGTGGGCAGGAGGCAACTCAAGAGTTGACCGCCAAAAAGCAGAGAAAGCCGGACTGACCATAAAGCGCAACATACCGGACGTGCCGGTGTATGTACATTTCTATTCACCACGGTGGATATGCCGCATAGGCAACTACCGCACCTACGAGGAGGCACACGAAGTGCTCCGCGAGGTGAAACAGCTCGGCTATCCAGAAGCCGTAATTGTAAAAGGAAAAATCACAGTGCAGTATTGATTGCCGCACATGTACAACATAACAAAACAGAAAACAAGACGTGGAATTTAATGTAGAATACAGGGAGGGGCTCGATGAGCTCGCAGCACACTACAAGGATGTGCTCAGCCTCTTAGGAGAAGACCCCGACCGCGAGGGACTGGTGAAAACGCCGATGCGGGTGGCTAAAGCTATGCAGACGCTTACAAGAGGCTATCACATGGATGCCCACCAAGTGCTAAGGGATGCCATATTCAAAGAGGACTACAGTCAGATGGTGATTGTGAAGGACATTGACTTTTTCTCGATGTGCGAACACCACATGCTGCCGTTCTACGGCAAGGCACACGTGGCATATATTCCAAACGGATACATCACAGGGCTGAGCAAGATAGCCCGCGTGGTGGACATCTACTCACACCGTCTGCAGGTGCAAGAGCGTATGACACTGCAGATACGCCAGTGCATAGAGGAGACGCTGAAACCGCTCGGAGTGATGGTGGTAGTTGAGGCAAAGCACATGTGCATGCAGATGAGAGGCGTGGAGAAGCAGGGCTCGATAACCACCACAAGCGAGTTCTCAGGAGCCTTCAACCAGGCAAAGACCCGTGAGGAATTTATGAATCTCATCAACCATCCCGCATCCAACTTCTAAAATAACGGATAAGGCAGCCAAAACAGGGAAGACAATACAAGAGACATTAAATCTAATAAATACTAATCCTCTAACTAATAAATAATAATTACTAAATAATAACTACTATGGGAATTATCGATGACAAGGCCTACAAGGGAGAAGGGGTATCCACACAGTTCAGAAGAAGCTGTTTGGGAAGATTTACAATTGTGGCGCTGGTGCTGGGACTCGTAGCACTGGTGGCAAACATGACTGTGCCGTCGGGCGAAAAGATGGCAGCAGAAATACAGGACGACATCGTGGAATGTATCAATGATCCCAACTGCGCCCAGGCTGATGCTGCCGATGACTTTGTGCGCAACCTTACCCACATGTTCACATCAGCCGATTCAATAAAGGATCCGAGTCTGTTGAACCAATTCTACAAGTACAACAAGATTGAGGTTTATCCTCACAGCTTCTATTCCACAGCACGTCTGCACAACAGCTTTAACCCTGAAGGCATACGAGTGGCAATAGGTGTGTTTGGACTGGTGATTCCAACCGACAACTTCGCACGGTATCTTCTGCATGAGGGACCGCTGCGCAAGGGATATAACCAGCAGATAATAAAAGCCACCTACAGCTCGGGCAGCGATCTGGGGCACGGGCAGGACTTCGGCAACACCTACAACACTTACGAAGGAGGAGCAAGCGGACAGGAATGAGACGCCTGCCAGCTTACTCTCACCTCTTGCGTTTATCACTAAAGAATGCCTGCATCAACTGTCGGCATTCTTCCTCCAGCACACCACTCACAACAGTTGCCTTAGGGTGCAGGGCACGGGGAGCGTATGTCTGAAAGCCACGTTTCTCGTCGGCTGCTCCATAAACTATACGTGATATCTGTGCCCAACCAATTGCTCCGGCACACATAACGCAAGGCTCCACCGTTACATATAGCGTGCAACCGCTAAGATACTTGCCACCCAAAAGGTTGGCTGCTGACGTTATTGCCTGCATCTCGGCATGAGCGGTAACATCGCAAAGAGTCTCTGTAAGGTTATGGCCCCGCGACACCACCCTGCCCTCACACACTATCACCGCACCGATGGGAATCTCACCGGCATCCATAGCCTGACGTGCCTCGTCAAGAGCCATACGCATATAGCGCTCGTCTGTTTTCTGTTGTTCTTCCTGTGTCATAATTCTT
>JAGAPI010000070.1 GCA_017623335.1 Prevotella sp. | reverse complement strand
GCAATCTGAAACGTCGTTGTATATTGCACACCCTGATAAGTGGCTATACAGCGGAACACCTCGATGCCCTCAACGCCAGCGTTGTAGACTTTGAGCGAGTTTGCGGCAACCTCCCACTGACCGCTCACCGTAGACATATCCTTCCATGTAGCCCCGTCGAGGTGCTGGAACTTATATGTCACGCCACTTGTGACGTTATTTCCGCCACGTTGTAGGTATGCCGTGTATTTACACCAGTCGTTATCATTGGAAAGCACGTTGTCACCGCTGCCGTCCTCGCCGGTTATAGAGAAGAAAATGTCGTATGACTCGCCGACAGCTTCCTGAATGGGAATCTCCTGCTGACAGGTGAACTGCTTGCCGTCGTATGTAGACTGATAATATATGTATTTGTCTGTGTGGTCTGCTGCCGTGGCGAGATTGCCCTTCAGCTTCAGCGTAGGCAGGCTAAGACCGTTGACGGTAATCGTTCCTGTCTCAAAGAGCGATGCATACTTTGCCTTGACCGCACCGTTTTCGAGAATTGCGCCCTCGGTTGTAATCGAGTTGTAATACCACTGCTGCCCCTGTGTCTGCGGTACGACATACGCGGCAAGCTTACTGCTGTACGCCTGAGGGTACAGCGTGACCGGCGTATTTGCTTTGTACAAAGCTTCGAAATCCGTCTGTGTCACCTTGCCTGTGGCAGGGTTGAAATACTGGAACAGACCGTAACCGTCTGGAATGCTCACGCCCATGCCAGGTGTAATCACGTCACCGTCAGAATAAGCGTGAAAAGATCTTATCGCTGAATAATTCATATCTGTTTATTTTTAAAGTTATACACCCACGATTGCGCCTCTTTGCACGTCATCAGCTTAGCCCCCTCGTCGACAGCACGCTGAGCACCGTATGCGGCGAGATCGCCGACTGTGACCATGTAGCCGCTTTTTTTATCACCTGTCCTTAAATCCGTGAGCCCCAGTATTTCTGCAAGCTCAGCGTTAATCAATGCATACATCATTATTCCACCTCCCTTGTTGCCATTGGTATCTGCGTACACAGCGCAGCACCGCCGATTGTTATTACCTTGCCTCCTGCTGTGAGCGGCATGAAGGCACTTTTCTCCCTGACGAGGAACGCAAAGCAGTGTTGCGCCGTGGAGTCCTCGCCGAACTCGCTTCTCGACACCTCAGCCCGGTGTGTGTGGCTGACGTGGAAAAATCCCTGAAACTCACTGCGTGAGTAAAATGTCTCGATGTCGAAATACTCCTCAGGGTCAGCAATAGCGCCCATGTTGTTTTTTGACACCTGAACCTCGCCGACTGCCCTGAGCGTTGTCGGCTGCTTGTATTTCCCCTCAATCCAGAGAAGTTCCGGGTGATACTGTCCGTAGAACCTCCGGAGCTGGAACGTACAAGTGCGCGACAGGTTCGGGAAAGCCTTTGCATTTGCCAGCACTCTCACCCTGAGAATCTGAACATATCTCTGACAGACAAGCAGCTTACGGGTGTTTGCTCCACCCTTGCACCAGAGATCATCACCGCTGATGTCCCTCCAACCGCCTTTGTCCTCGTACAGCTGCCATTTGTACACGGCATCAGCATCAGGCACAAGAGTGTCACCGTTGTACAGCTGCACCTCTAACTCAAATGTTCCCCTGTCCTTGAACGGATTGAGCAGCATCTTGTGCTCATTGACTGCATACAGCTTGATGTTTGCTGCCGTGGTAGCCTGGCACGAAAGCACTTTAGTCCAACGCACAGGTATCATCTCACCGCGTCTGACATCATAGACCGATGCCGTGAACACCAGCTCAGACACACCACCTATAGTTAGATTGCGCCCGAACGTCAGAGCATGAGTATCGCTGTTGATACTGATACCGTCGCCAGATGACAGCAGGATGCCGTCAAGCAGCCAGCGGCAATCGGCCAGCATCTCATTATGCTCACCAGTTGGGATATTGCCCTGCGGGTCGCTTACCTCTAAATGCGGAGTAAACCGCATTGGAGCGATGGTGCGGTCAGGCACCCACTCGTCGGCGATGCTGTCATACTGCTGTATCGCCGAGCCGCCCTCCTCAATCATCGTGAACGCCGTAGATATTGGGTCACGAAGTATATGACCTTGTGATTTTGTTAACTTCATAAGTTATGTAATTTCGTATGTTGCGCCGAACGCCTTACCGTCCGGCAAAAATATTTCAATTTTAAATGCCAGTTTAAATCCGCCACGGAATGCCGCCGGAACATCTACCATGCTGTCTATGTTGACAGTCAGGCCGCATGTTCCCGGCTTGTGCGCCAAGTTCCACACGGCATCTCCTGTTGTGTCATCGCTGATGCGCGTCCATGTAATGTTCATCACACCGATTTCAGCTTCCGTCAGCTCCTGCTCTCCATGCAACAGGTGCCCCTGCAACTGCGTGGTCCAGTGAGCACATGCAGGGAAGAAGTCACCCTCTGACGAGTCAAGCCAACAAGTGTAGTCACCTACACCCACAACACAGATCCAATCAGCATTGTTCCATCGTGGCGGTTTGCCGACAGTTGCCTTGTCGACGGCACACTGCCAACCGCAACCGCCATACCAGACCATGTGAGTGACATGCATCTGCTCAATAGGGTCGTAGCCGTGGATGTATTGCACGGCAGAATCCCATACCCCCATGTCACGCACCTCATAGATGGGGTTGCCATGATAGTCAACACGGATTATGTCCTGCACAATCAGACCACGGGCATATATATATGGCTGTCTTTTATTTATCGGCAAGTCTTTCAAGCACTCCATCTCTGGAGGTACACCGATAAATGCAGCCACATTATTGTCATCAAGAATAGGTTTCGTAACACCCTGCAGGAACATAAACCGTCCGTCGAGCGACGAGAGAAAGAAACACTGCTGCCTGTCCTCATCAATTGCGTTGCCCCACCGCGCCACGCGACCAGCAGGAAGCGGAGGATAATTGACACCGCCAGGCACGTCCTCACCGTCATACAGAATCACGTCAACGTAGTCCTCAGTTACGTGGTATGTCCTGAACCACGATGTTGAATAGCTGCCGTCTTTGAGCAGATTATTATATACGGCGCGAAGCACGTCATGCTCATGGAACGTCACCACGTCATTGTCGTGCTCCTTACGCATCCAGAGCCGGTATGCGTTAATGTCGATGTGCTGCACCTCTTCGATGATGCCACGGTCGGTGAAAATCTGGTCTCCGGCAGTGACCTCCTGACGGTTAAACACCAGCTCATCAAAAATGGCAGAACCCTCGACATGTAGTCTGCCACAAGTGATGCTGCCGTCCGGATTGAGATGGATTTTACCCTCACCAATTACAGCACCGGCGAGCAGCCTGAGAAGGTAGTTCGTCGAGTCTTCACGGTCTTTGCGCAAATATGCAGCATCAGCGGCAAGATACGACAGCAGCGCGAGGAAGGCATTGCCTATCCTCGTTGCAGTATTAGAGTAACCCCGGCGTTCGTCTCGGATTCCCTCGAACATCTGTCTAAGCTGCTGCATATAGTCCGTATCTGCCATTATTTAAATTTTAATCGTATGTTTGATGCAAAGATAATAAATAAGAAATGTGTCTAAAACTACAAATTACACATGCGCCATTGTCTCAAGATATTCTTTCACCATCCCCCTATATTGCTCTCCGTAGAAGGCTGCCTCCTTTTCGTTAAGGCGGTGTACACTGTAGTGATAGCGGTTGAAGAACCAGTCGCGAGCCTGGCGTTTCTTCTTCAGACCGTGCTTTTTGCGATAATCCTTATCAAGGATTTCGAGGTCGCCGCCATTGTCACGCCTGTAGCCGTTGCCCGTACCGTTGGCAACATAGATGCCGTACTGGAGGAACTGGTGCTCGATGGTACGGTCAGTGACACGCCTCTTACGCACACTGCCATAGAGTGCGCCAGTGTCTCGTATGCGAAGCATCTGAATACGCTCATGCAGTATGTCAACGAGCATGTCAGCCCACCCCTGCTCAAATTTGCGCAGCTCCTCCTGCGTCATCTTCGTCCCACTCTGCTGCATTGTACACAAGATTTATTGGTTCGTCGTTGCCCACCATGAAGTACATGCCTGTGCCGCCACTGATGGAGTAGCGCCCAAGTTCACGTGTCATAATGGAGTTGATGTCAAGAAACTCAATACCCTCGTATTTCTCATAATAGTAATCATTGAGCAGCTTGCTTGCCACCTGACGGGCAATCTCGCGGCACATATCCAGTGCCCGCTCGCGGTCAGCCATGTCGCTGAACCTGTAGCCTGCAATGATGAAAACTGTGTACACACGCTTTTGAAAATGCCCGTTGCCCCCGGAGTGCAGCCGTCCGTCGGTGGTGTCATCGACAAGAAAGAAGTTCTTGTGAGTCTGGAAACCGCCAAGTGCATCCTGCAGCCCCTCGATGCCGGAACAAAAGCCAACGTGAAACTTATTCTGTTTCGCCAGCTTGTTTTGCTTGCCGATGCCGGAGAAATATTGCATAGCATCAAATTTCTTTTCCATAGCCATTATTTTTTGTTTTTCAGTTTTCTGTACTCCTCAGCCTCACGCGCCTTCTGGTCAAGCTCCGTGAGGGCACGCCAGCAGTCGGTGTCAAACACCTGCTGCTCTTTTGTGACATCGCCATCGGTTAGAGCCCTCACCTGCGCGTTCATCGCCTCAAGGAAGGCCGAGCCGGTGAGAGTCTTGTCACCAGTGCCTTCAACCTTGCGGAAAAAGTGTTTGAAGTGAAGCGCCATGACACTCTTGACATGGCCGAACCACATCAAGGTGCCAAGGCGTTCACCATCATCGAGAACCAAGGTCTGTGCCATTTCTCCGTCCTCTGTGCAATACAGTCTTCTCGCAAGCGCATCAGCCCAACGCGGTTCCTGCGTTGCGATTGCCATCTGATAGTACTTCTCGCACTCAAGATAGTTGAAAAAGCTCACCCCGTGCAGCAGCTTGTCGACCGCCCTGAGTCCGGCAATGTCATCCAGCCTGACAGAGCATTCCTCCGGATTATCGACATAGGCAAGCTGCCCGATGAGAGCCTGCACCTGCCACGATGATATGTAAAATACACCCTTCAGCTTCACAAAACGGCACTCCCACAGGCACACGGGACCATTCTCAGTTATCCGTGTGCGCTGCGCAATCTTGCTGAAACCGCAGAAACGGAACAACATATATGTCTTCACGGCATCACGGTCACCGTCATGCAGCACCATGAGCTGAAAGACATAGCGCAGCTGCTCCTGCGTAAGCTCATCCCATGAGCGCGGCGCATGCAGCCGGATGCCGTCATCCGAAAAAGAAGGCAGGTGAGTTAGGAGTGTTTTGTTCGTGTTCATAATGTATGACTGCATATTCGCGTGAAGAGTGATAATTATGAAATGCCTCCGGGTGCGTATCAAGATAATCTATCAGTGACCTGTATGCCTGACGCTCCCTGTCATGGTTTGCGAGGATATGGAAACCGAACGCTTTGAGAGCGAAGGCATACGCCTCCAGCATCTCACCCTTCAGCGTGCCTTTACGCACATGGTCAAGCATTGCCTCGTATTGCCCGGCTGATATGAGAGCAACGATTTTATCGTCAACCTCCCGGATAGCCTGCAGACAGTCTGTCCAATAGTTTGGGTCATGTGTGTCCTTGCGCATGAGCTGACAGAGCACACGCTGGCAGTACACCAGGGAAACGATGTTTTGCTTTGCGGCAAGAGTGCCGCCCCACCCTTCGACATGCACAAGATGCTGCAGCAGCGCAGACTCAGCATCCTGCATCTGCCACAGAACGCTTGAAACGAGAGCGTCGACACGCTGTTTACTTGCAGGTGTCAGCTGGTCGTTGCCGACGACACCAAATCCCGTAGGTGTCAGAACGAGGTCCAACTGCCGGAACACCGACAGGAAGGCATGCAGGATGATGCACACTTTCAGAAGCTTCACCGTTTTCTCATTATCGAGGAACTTGCTGTCTTCACCGTCGAAGAATTTCACAAGGACAAAGCTCTCAGACCTCTCGAAATGTGAAGACACCTTATCAAACACCTCATCATAAGCAGATGTTGCCACCGGCAGCACATGCTCAAACTCTTCTCTACTTATCTCCATCGTTTGTAGTATTAACCTGTTTTGCATCCTGATGCTCATCGAGCGTGGTGAGCATCATCATCGGCACTGTCACTGTCAGTTTGTCATCCCATTTGTTGAAGTGAAGTATTACGTGATAGGGCTTCAGCATTATGTCGTGTGCCGGTTTCTCCATCGCCTGCTTCAGCGTGAAAAGCTCACGCTTGTCGCTGCCTGAGTTGTTCATCTGACTCTTGCCAGGCGTTGCCCCTATAAGATTAGGATGCACGCCCATGGCAAAACACAACGTGTTTGCCGCCTCGCTGGTGTCGTCGCTCCAGTCGCCGCCCTCCTTTTTGTTGCCGCCATTAAGGTCTATGACCCTCACCATGCGGTTCTCCTTGCCGTTAGGGTCAACATAGTAGCCGCTGATGAGCGCCTTGCCTGCGTTCTCAACACCGCAGACGAAGTCCTTGATGTTGCGCTTCTCCTGGTTCTTGCGTGCCACACGCTTCTCAGGATCCACGATACCCTCATTGTCGCAAATCATGTCCCAGTATTCATGGTGTATCTCTATCTGCCACCGTGGAGCAGCCGTGTTACGGATAAGATGGCGCTTGCCGATGCCTATGAGGTGATAGATGTCGTACCACGCATCACGGAACACAGAGAGGTAATAAGGCTGCGGGTAGAACGACATGCCTGGCGTAGGAATGCGGCACACCACGGCAAACATGCGGTCTTTTGTCCTCTCCTGCGTTTTTCCGTCCTCCGGCGACGGGTCAAGTCCGAGCCGCACGCGTAGGTCACCCAACGGATTGAAGATGTCGAGCAACGGATAAGCCCTTGCCGTCTGCAGTCCTGCTTTACGGAAATCGCCGTAAAAGATGTTGTTTACACGTCCCTTTTCGTCCGGGGCCTCGAAACGGCAGAAGCAGGCATCCTTATGCCGTATTTGCAGAATCTCCGTGCCCTTACGGTTGAGGATGAGCACAGAAACAGTGAATCCGTAGAATTTCATATCCGTGCATTGCTCCATGAAGGTTTCATGCAGCGAATTTGCAAGCGCAAACCGACGTACACGGTCGTCGTCAGTGTCTGTCATCGTGTCGCGGTCGACAAAGCGCACACCCTGCGAGTAAAGCGAATAGATATTGAACTGCTGGCACTGCGAGAGCACGAGGTTTTTACCAATGAGGTTCTGCAGGTCGTAGGGCATTGAGTCACTGTCGCCCCAAGGCACATACTCGCGCTCTTCGCCGTCGATTGTCACCGTCTTCGGAGACACAGTATCACTGAAGTCGCTGAAATCTTGCGATGCATCGCTATACTCACCGAACACG
Organism: Prevotella sp.; assembly: GCA_017623335.1. The sequence goes on along the minus strand of JAGAPI010000070.1, from coordinate 27,563 downwards.
CCAGCGTCTTTCCCGGCATAGTCCTCCACTCCACATGGCACCAGCCCATACACCTCTTTTGTTTTCGTGCGGCGCAGAGCCACCATGTCATACTCCGCCCGTCTTATTTCCTTTTTGCTCATAGATACATCCTCCTGCCGTTAAAATATTTGATGCACACGTCCGGCAATGTGCGGATTTCTCCGTTTAGCGGATTTTTCAGCCGGTGGTTACCGCCCCGCCAGTGGCTTCCGATAACGAGCCATCCAGTGTAGTCAACCCATTCGCCGTTGCTTTTCACGGCACGGATGCTCACTGGAGACTCCTCCGCCATAGCCTTGTCCATAGCCAGCTGCACCTCCTTGATGTGCATGGCTTTCAAATTCTCTCCCATATCAATTAAAGGTGTTATCAAAAGTGTTGTCGAATATTCGCCCGGCGCGTTTGATGTCAATCACATTGTGGTTGCGCTGCGCATATCGGTAGTCGAAAGAAAACCGCGGCAGTGTCTCGTCGTTGTTGTCGTTTTTGCTGTTGCTGTCGGTGATTGCTATCTCCATGCCCACCTGCGGATTGCCGTTATAGAAATTCACGATATATATTTCCCTTGAGCGGAAAAGGTCATCGGCCCAGTTTGCCATTGCCGTGTTCATGATGCCCGTGTCTGCCTTGAAAGTGCGCAGCTCCTCGATGTCATAATTATTGTACTTGCCGGAAAAGAAGGCATTGCTTCGGGTATATTTCGGGTCCACCTCATGCGTGCCAGTACAATACAGCAGCTCCTGCACTCCGAACGAGTTTGTAAAGAGCAGCACCGGCGCACAGTCAGGATTATCCTGGTCAATGATATAGCTCTGCTGCCGGCTGCCTACGCTCACCGTGTAGCTGCACAACGTCCTGCCTGATTTTGCAAAGCGCTGCGGGGAGACATCGAGGGTGGTGTACCGACTGTTGCCTGCAACCGCCACTCCGGGGAATGTCTGCGAGCTGCCGTCATCATAGTGTGCCGTGACCGTAGCAGCGTCGGTGCCGTAATAATGCAGATATTCCAGGCGCTTCATTGCCGTTATCTTAGTGCCAATAAGCGTTGAGAGAAAGTAACCACGGTAAAACTCTTCAGCCGAGGCGTTAATGTAAGCACGGCTGAAAAGCACCTGCGTCAACATCTTTTCCGATGCCGTCTGGTTGCCGCTGTTATCCAGTTCCTTGATGTCAACTGTGAGGTTAGCCACAAGAACCTGCTCAACCCACGGCTCCACCATCCCTGCAAGGTCGGTGATGGCGATGCCCCCGTTGAGCGGCACAAGCACCTCATCGTATATCACGGTGCTGTCCACACTCACAACAACATTTGCGCGGCTGCCCGAGATGGAGAACTCCACATCAGGCAGCTGCGCTGAGAAGTAGACATTTGCAAAACTATTTTTCTTGATGATGCTCATTTACCTTTTTTCTGCAAAGGTAAAACCGACACGGCATACATAAAAATACAAAATATAAAGGTGTCCGCACTTCACAGCGCAGACACCCCGTCAATAAAAAAAATGTATTCAAAAAAACTATAGGTCTGTATCTATCTTCCGGAACATCAGCCACCGCGGTGTTCCGTCCTCTACCGTTACAATTCTGAACCCTTTCATAATCATATATGTCGACACGTCATCAGTTGAGAGATAGAACATGTCAGACATGTCATCACGAATTTCAGACGAGGACTTAGTCTCCTCGATGTAGTTGCCGCTTTCCGGCTTCTTCTGCACTCTCGTTGCGAAATATGCTTCCAGCAGCATTTCAGCAGCTGCAGCTTTTTGTTCATCAGTCATTTTCATTGTCCTTATCCCTTTCTTCATGAAAACGTTTTATTCCATTCCTTATCTCTTCAATCTCCTTTTCCTTCTCCCTCAACATGCGGCTGCCTGCTTCCATCTGCAGATGAACGGCGTAGCTCATGAACTTCACCAATTCTTCACTGCTCACAAGTTCCTCATGCTCCCGGTGAATGTCGCAAAGAAATGTTGTGAACAAACTGCACATCTCATAGATTGATTCACAGAAGTAGTACTCATCATATGCTTCTCCTGGTTTATTCATTGCTCACCTCCTTTCCTCTAAAATGCGCAGACACATAATAGAAACGCTCTGCAGACTCGTCATATTCAAAAAAATTGCTCACTGTGGCAAACTGGATTCTGATGATACCGCCATTGACATCATTTTCATCTGGATGCACATTGATGCCGCCGCCATCACCATTTATATTATAGAAAAGATCCACGTATGCGGTACTGTTAGCCGGTCTGTCTTTTTCAAGCTGCTTCTTCAGCACAGCATGAAGTCGTTTTATATCGTCATTATCCACAAAAACGGAATTACTGACTGACTTCATAATCTTGGCAACGTTGCCGTAGAACTTCGGCAGCTTGTTTTTCTCGAAAAAATTATAAGTGAAAATCATGCCGCGCCTCCTTTCCCAAAATATCCTCAAGACGTTCGCTGATGTCGAAATACTCCCCTGCATGCTCATCATATTCGAGAACACCCCTAACTACAGAGTAATGGAGTTTAAGCACAGAGCTGTCACTCTTCGCATCCAAGTAGACAGAAATAACACCATAATCCTCCTCAAATGATTTGCGAACCTGGACATAAGCAGTGCTGTTTTCTGGTTTACTCTCATCAAGCTGTTTCTTTAACATTTCACAGAACCGCTCAATATCTCTATCACTGGCAAACAACACCTTATTTGCCGTTCTCATCATTTCAGTGACTTTTTCGAGGAATAAAGGCAGTTCTGATGCTCTAAAGTAATAAGTTATGAAAATCATGCCTCGCCTCCTTTCTCTCCCTGGTTAAGCCTGTACACCAGCCACCCCGAAGAAGCAAGGCTGACGGCTGTCACCAATGGCGCCTCCATACTGCAGATTACCACCGTCACCATCAGGCACGGCAGAACCACACCCACGCGCAGAGCCTTGCGCCAGGTAATGTCGCCCTCGAACAGTCTGCTGTAGAAATCACTGCGCGAGTCGAGCCAGCTGTTAATCACTTGCACCGCATTGCGTACCGGTGCCATCACGTCGACGGGCTGCTGAACCTGCAGATCCTCGTCAAACCGAATTGTTGTCTGTTGCATATTGCATCGTTCTTAATTCCAACCAGCGAACCGCACTGGCACGGAGATACAGAGAAACGGCTGCACATCCCGTTGGAATTAAGAACGATGACTCACCCGGAGGGCAGTTATGTACTTACGAGATGGCAGCCGCTATACGGGTGCAATGGGGCATAAAAAATGCCCATGCAATGTTGCTGAGCGTCTGACGTGCGCCCTGCCGGATAGATTACTATCGTTCTTAATTCCGAGTGCAAAGGTACGAAAAAGGCGGCACACCCACAAGCATGCCGCCGAATTTAACATAGTTTTAACGAAAACCGACAAATTCAGGGATTCATCTCATACCATATTGTTTCATGATATCGAGAAAATCATTCTCAGACATCACCCAAATGTCACAACCTTGGTCATTCAATTTCTCGATTTTCTTCATCTTTGCAGGTCCCGCTCCATAACCGACAATAACGATGTCTGTAAGTTTAGAGATACTTGTATTTATATCAGCACCGTATTCCTTCAGCATTGCAGCGACTACGGCACGTTCCGGATAAGTGCGCAATGTACCAGTAAGGACAACTTTCTTCTGGAAGAACGGAGTGTCCTTGTTCTCCACCTCATCGGCATCCAGCGGTTTCTTCACTTCACTGTCAAGCGCTTTCTTGTCAAAGCTCTTCTTGTACTTCGGCTTCAAGCTGACAGAAACCGGCTTAAAAACACCGCGAATACTCAGCAAAAGCTCGGCGCATGCCGTGGCATCACACAGCGCATCATGATGCAGCCCAAAGTCGATATCATGCTCCTTGCAAGCATCAACCAGCGAATTCTCCGTAAGAACGTAGGTGTCCGTCACATCGGAGGTGTCAAGGCTGATGCCGTAATGGGCGTTAATACAATCCAGCACCCTCACGTCCGTTGCCGCGTTATGGCACACAATCTTTCCACTTTCAAAGAAATTCTCTACCTGTGGGAACAGCTCACCCCATGTGGGAGCGTTCTCCACCATCTCATCCGTGATACCGTGTACAAATGTGTTCCGCTCTGCCCTTTCATCCTGTATCGGCTTAATCAGCGAGTAGAACCTCTGCACAATAACATTGTCGACCACTTTCACAAGTCCCACGGCACACGCACTGGTTAGTTCCGGGGTCATAGTCTCGAAATCAAGCGAGACAAAATTCATTTTCTTCATAATCATTAAGTTGTAATACACTGCAAAGGTACAAAAATATTTCCAAAAACACTTTTTGTTTTCAAATAAGTGATAAAATTTGCCACAAAATTTGGCTATATGTAAAATTCTATGTAACTTTGCACCCAAATAAAACAGACAAAAACAAATGAAATCACCAGAGCAGATAAACAAGATAAAGGCCGTTGTGCTGTATATATTACAGCACTTCCAAGATGGCGTTGACTATATCAAACTATTTAAGATAATGTATTTTGCCCAACGCGAATACTTAGCCACCTACGGATTGACAATAGCCGAGGACACCTTCAAGGCGCGCCAGCTTGGTCCTGTGCCTTCACTCACATATAAGGTCGTTAAGATATCTGAACACGGTGACAAGCCAGGCGACCTAAAAGGCTTCACATCATCAATACGTGTCGAGAATCAGAACATATATGCAATGGCGAAGCCCGACATGGACTATATAGCCGCAATGGAAAAGGAAGAGATAGACAAGACCATCGCCATGTATAAGGATATGGATTCAAAAGAGCTTTCAAAATTGTCACACGATGATGCCTATAAGACAGTGTGCGAGCGTATGAAAGACGACCCACAGAAAGATGTGCTAACGCTCATCGACATTGCGCGTGCAGGTGGTGCGTCGGATGCCATGATAGACCATATACGTCAAGTACAGATCATAAAAGAGGCTCTCGCATGCTGATAGATGACGCAAAAGGTACATTGTCAGCACTCGAAGCCAAGATGCAGGCAGCAAATAGAGTAAGGCATAACACAAATATCAAAGTCGGTGATATTGTCTATCAGAACATGGATCAAAACGATGGTCTGACACTGACCAAAGGCTATGACACCAGGCTTAAGTACTTCGTGATTGTAGGCAAAAATTCAAAAGGTGACGCCATAGGGCTATGCCTTATAAATTCCAATTTGGACTTTTACAAAGACGTGCCTGCAATACAACGCTTTCAGTACATTCTGAAAGTAGAGGACTATCCAGACATATTAGAAAAGGACAGCCGTTTGGACTGCTCACAGTTGTTCCCTATGAAAATAAAGAAAAGTATTGCAGTAAAGGCTGAACTCGTCGGTCACCTCACTCAAGAGGACGAGGCAAAAGTATTGCAGCTTGTCGCATCATGTGGATTCATCGATGAACATAAAAAAAGGGTTTATAGAATAGGGGAAAAGTAACATCCACCAAATAAGCTCCCGAAATCACATAACAGATTTCGGGAGTATTTTTTTGATTGAAAACCACAAAAAATCCCCGGCAACTGCATCAAAATGCAGGAAATTGCGCTAAAACACCCGGCAATCAGCCGGGAAAGACAAGAAAATCAACGGCAACCGTGCAAATTTCAGTTAAAATTAAACGGTCGTTACCTTGTAACCGCCTAAATTGGAACGATTTAGGCGGCGCCCGAAAATAAAAGGCGCAGCCTTTGTGCGAATGCAGCCCCCACCGTCCTACCTACACAGGGCGATTGCCGCCCCTTTGCGCAGCGGAATATGCAGCTGCCCGTGGCTGTGGCAAGTGTGTCGTTTTGAGTGTCGGCAACTCGTGACAATGGCGGCAACTCAAAAGCGAATTGCCAAACGGCATCCGCGGTGGCGGCTCTATGGAATGAGAAATTATTGCGCCTTCAGGCACGATGGTTTCCCATTTCCATTGTGCCGCATATATTTGCGGTGCGTGATGTCTGCAAGCATTGCAGACTTCACCACCGTCTAAGGCAAGCACCTGTGTCTGTAAGACACTGAATGCCGTGGTGGCGTGAGTTGCCGCAGCTTCACAGTGGAGGTGGCAAGCATGCGCCCTGGGAGAAGTGTCTGGCTGACCGTGAACGTGTTGCCCCGGCACGTGCTGAAAGTGTATGTGCCTGCACATAGTCTTTCAGCCGAACATTCACAGACAGCCGCCAAGACTCTTCTGCAAGAGCGCATGCCCACTGCAACGCAGAAGCGCAGCAGCCATGCCGTCACAGCATACAGAACGATTGCCAAAGCGTTCAGGTGCGCAGGGGATTGGGGTGGGTACAAGAAAAGAGAATAAGTCAGGCAACTGACTTATTCCTTATAGAAGAACCTCGTTTTTGCGAGGAACATCGCCAGACGGACGTTTGCCCCGGCAGCTTCGATGGCACTGATGAAAGCATCGGAAGAACGCCCGGTGGTGTAGATGTCATCAATGACAAGCACGTTTTTGCCACGGAAGAAATCAGCATCGATTTTAAGAAGGTGCTTGATGTTTGTGGCAAGTTCGTACTCACCAGTGATGTGCGCCCGTTTGCGATCGCCCATCACAGATACGTGATTGAAACCGTTGATTGCCCCGGTCTGCTTGCAAAGCAGCTGGGAGAACCGCTTCCACCTACGAATGTGAGAGTACTGTGTGCTTGCAGGTACACATACAATCACAGTGTCGGTGAGATCTAAAGCCGCCAAAGCCATGCCGAACTGTCTTACAGCCCATCGGGTATAGACGTTGCGTCCGTCTTTAAAGCCGATAACCATGCGGCTTACATCCTGCTCCTCGAAAGAGGTCCACTTGAGGAACCGCTGAGGAATATAGCTGAAAATAGCGTACTTCATCATAGTAATCTCAATCAGATGGTTAAACAAAAAGCAGCCCCTTCAGTTAGGAGCTGCTGTGGCAACGGTCTTCTTAGTCCGGCGAGCCTTACGCTTAGCCGGTTTCTTTTCAGGCTTGTCGGCCAGCACATTATCAACACTGTGCGTTTCGATAAACTCCTGTGTGACCTCGGCAACCTTTTCTTTGCCGGCTTCAGTCTGCAGAGCCTTGAGGCGGGCAATTTCCGCTGAGAGTCTGGCAAGACTATTCTCAGAAATGCTGACTCCTGTTTGTTTTTTAAGCAAGAACATGAAGCGCATTGCCTTATAGGCAGTCTTGCAATAGGCGTTGGGCTGCCCGTTTCCAGTGATGGCTACTGCCCACACGTTGTTGTCACTGTTGTTTGACTTTACTGCTGATACGATAATTTCTCTTTTTTCCATGACTTTAAATGTTTTGATGTTATACTTAATAATTATTGATTGCTGTTAAACCGGGTAGCACTCGACATATGTGATGTCACCCACCAGGGTCATTGCATATTCATTAGCCTGCCGGCTTGCCTCTTCATAAGATTTAGCCTCTATCTCTTTAAAATGGCTTTCGCCATCTTCGGTATTAACGACAGCCTGGTAGAAATTGCCTGACTTAAAGCGATTGTTTGCCAGTTGGCAAGACTCAATAAACGATGTTTGAACTTGATATGTCATAATTTTATAATTTTTATTTGTTAGACTTAGAATTTTGCGCCTTGGCGCTTTTTTAATTTTTACGTTGCTTCCAGAAAGTGAGCATGGAGAAGGCAAGAAAATGCAAGGAATTACAAGAAAAATTTAGGAATACCTAATTTGAGACAAATTCGGAAGGCTGCCGAAATTTTTTAAAGAAATAGCATCGTGGTACTTGCAGCATGCCGCATACCTTAACTTTGCAAAGGAAAAATAAAAGTGCAAGGAATCACGCAAAATGTCTGACACATAAAAATATTATGGCATAAGAAATCAAGTCAATACCGCTTATATTGCCATCAACAATCGCACTACAGGCAATAACAGGCAGCCGTCTACCAACAACAAAACAGACAGAAAGCAAAGAGATAGGGCACAGACACTGCCGAGGCAACACAAGCAGCTAAGACACCACTGAGCATGACGGTATCACCGTAGAGCGCTACCCAGTTTAACGGCAATCAAATAAAAGAGCAAAGATTATCAAAACAAGTCATAGAAAAACGAGCTACAAATGCGGTTGCGGCAAAGTAAAACAACAATGAAAATACGGGCAGATTATAGACAACACGAGAAGAGCGCAACAGTCTCACGACTGCCACGCCCCACCCATAGCAAAATGGCTTAAAAAAGAAAAGCATTTGTTAAGAATAGTCGTTGCTCATGCCCTGAATCATGCCAGCCACAGGGAAACGCTCTGTGCCGATGCACACAGTATCGAATGCATCACTGCCATCAGTGCGCGACTCAAGCCTGTCCTCCTCAGTCTCGGCAAGCTTCTCGCCACTCTTATCCTTTTCCATACCGTTGCGCACTCCAGCTGACTGAATTGAGATAAGCAAATCCTCATTGTTTTCACGATTGATGAGCACCTGATGACGCGCCTGACCTTTGAACATTCGATTTACCAGCAGGTTCTTCTCAATGTGAGCCATAGGTCTGCCAATGTATTTCGCTATGACCATCCACTGTGCGGCACGCAGCTGCTTCTCGATGAGCGTATGAAAGTCATCGGCATGGCTGGCGTAGTTATTACCGACAAAGGTGGCATCATAATAGAAAATGACACGATGGCAGCGGTGATAATGATAATATTCAAGGAAGAGCTGGACGAGTTCCGGAAGTTTCTTTTCATACTTTGTGAAGAAAGACTTCAGGATTCTCAGCCTGCCGTCCTTACCAAGCTGTCCGACGACAAGCCAGTTGATAAGGGCATTCGCATCGAAAGCGATTATCAGCGGTTTGTCTGGTTCCACGTCGGCATCCATACGGCAGTCCTGTTTGGTGAGCCGCTGGAAATCATAGCCAAGCGACTCAAGGTAAGCACGGTTGGCAGCCGTGTATAGGTTAACCTCTTCGCGCAGAGCGTTGTAGAAACCATCGAGCGACACGTTAACGTGTTTGCACATGATGGAGACCATGAAAGTGAGGAAAGGCAGGTCGCGCTTCATGCGACGTATGTATTCCTCACCCAGAACCGCAAGGTTTACAATAGACGAGTATCTGAGGTAAAGCGTGCATGCGCTGCGATAGTCGGACAGCCGTCTGTCGAGTGCGTCCAGCTGTGCGCGATAATACGATGAGCGTTCCGGGTGCCTGTCTATGCGCTGCAGGATTTGCCACCGCTTGCGGACAAGAGTTTCAATTGCAAGTATAAGCTCCTTGTCCTGCTCCTTCTCATAGCGGTAGAACCAGCTGCCTTTCTTCGTCATGGACGCATCTGACGTGATGGTTATGCCGTGATGGAGGTGACAGCTGCCGAAAAACAGCTGATTGCCACGGTTCGCCGGCAATGTCTCATCTTTGAGTTGTTCATAGTCAATAAACTTTGCCTCGTCGAGGATGAGATGATCAAGTGAGAGCGAGTTTGATGTGCCGGAGCGGTCCTGCGAAATGATAGGCACAACTGTTCCTGTATAAAAAGAAATGGTATTTTCCCAATTCGCCGGCGTTAAAATAGGATCACGCCAGTGCAGCTTTTTCGGCGGTCGCTTGCCTATGCAGTAATGCACGTCACGCTTGAATCCCCACCGCTCAAGGTGAATTGTCATAGACGGCAGCGTGTTTGTGAGACACCTCTTAATGGTTGGGCTGACAAAGCCGCAGCTTGAGCCAGGCATAAGCTGTGCACACGACAGCATGCGCTTTGCCTGTATCAGTCCCTTGCCTGTACCACGGCCAAGTTCCGCGATAAGATTTTTCGGGTCCATGAGCAGCGCATGCGCCTGGGCATCATTGAGGTATTGCTTATAATTAACCGTTTCCATCGTCTATCTCCTCAAATTCCGCGTCTTGAATCTCCTGCTTACGGTACTTTTTATCCAGTTTGCGGTACAGCTTCCGTGTTTCCTCCTCCGACTTCGCGCCCTCAATGCCGAGCACGGCAGGGTCACCAGTCCACACAATCTGCATCACCGGAATCTTGTCGTACTCCATTTCCACCTCATTATCCTTGTCTGTACGGTTGTTCTGAACGCGCACCTTGTGAAGTGCCGCCACAGAACGGAAATCACCGGCAGCACGTGCACGCCGGATGTCGGCATCAAGCTCAGAGTTGATGCGGAAACGCCAGAAGTCGCGCGATGCACGCTGCATATTGCCTATGATGTTCTGCAGTATGCGCAGATCATCGTATGCCTGTATCTTGCTAATCTTTTTTCCTCCGGTGTCGATTGCCATGAGATACTGCACAATCTCAGTGTCAAGCTTTGTCGGGTACGACAGCCAATAGCTATAAGCAGCACGCAGACGATGGAGCCGGGGAAGAATCGAGGGATTGAATCCCTTCACTTCCATCAGCTCATCATCTGCCATTGGCAGGTACCGGCAGTATGCATCTATGTCAACAGGTGTGCTCATACAGTAACTATGTTATCAAGCGCCTGCATACGCAGCCTACATTCCGCTATAGCAGAAGGCGAGCCAGCATCAGCAAGCTCAAGCAGCTGCTTGCGCAGACGGTTGTTAGTGAACGAGAGTCCGCGCACGTAAGCTCTACGCGCCGGACTCCCAACAGTATTAATATCATCGGTCAATGTTTGCTCATCGAGGTCAAGGAGCACAGCCACCTCCAGCGGTTCCATCATCTCTGATGCCATCTCCTCTATTTTCTTCAGTGTCTCTGCTGAATAATCCATCAAGCCTGTAAGATTTATCGTTTACCATTGAGGAAAATCCCCTGTATATATCGTTGAAGAACGGTCTGTCCGTACAGATAACCGTAGCCTCGGCACGGTCGCCGTAGGTCTGGTTTTGGGAGGTGACCACAGCAATGTTCCATGTGTCGTTAAACACCAGGATGATTTTGCTGTGGTTCTGCGAGAGATAGACATTATCGAAGCACGAGCGCATTAATCCGGTGAGGTTGACAGTCTTGCGGCTCGCCTTCAGGTCTGCAAGCATTGCCGCATACAGGATGAGCCCCTTTTTTCTCAGCCGGAGAAAACCATTAAGGAATTGCTCCGACGTGGAGAACGTCGACAGATAGACATGTGCCGGACCAGTCTGGCTGAGAATCCAGTCGAGCAGTCCGAGCACATGCAGCCCTGTGCCGAGATACGCCTGCATGCCCGTCTCGCTAAGCGGCCGGAGCATTGTTTCAATCCTCTGTCCCCTTGCCATCAGCTTCAATATTACTAAGCTGTACCGGCTCGAAAAGCAGTTCAAGCTTTACCAGACGTGCAGCAAGTTCCTCACCGATAACCTGCTTACCCTCAACAAGCAGCCCGACACGCCCCTTCAGCTTAGCAGCCAAAGCCTTTGCCTCTTCGCTGTCCGGCTCCAAATTCTCCAGCTTGTCAATGTTCTTGCTGATGTAAGAACGTGCGTTTTTATAAAGCTTCTCCTTGTCCTCGGATGGAGGATTGTTGTCTACCGGAGCCGGCACATATGAGTCATAATCCTGCATCACGGCATGATAAGTGCGCCACGCCTCCTGCAGCTGCTGTGCATACTCATACCTGTCGCATGCTTTTTCCAGCTCCATGCAAGTGTTGTACACCTGCTTGATGCGCTTGTAACGCTCAGCATTATCGGTCCACATCTGCTGAATATCGGCAGGCAGACTGTCGTGATCTGGGCGCTTGCCCCGGAACACGACTTTATCCTTAGTTGAAACAGGCAACTCATCCTCTTTAGCCTCAGGATCAGGAGCGACAAACGGAGTAACTTCATTGAGAAGCTGCTTCTCCATGACCTTGACATCGTCAATGGTCATGTTTTGCAGGCGGTATTTGAGATGTTTCTTCAACTCATACTCGACTCGCGACACCATTTTCTCGGGGCGCATCATTATCTGGTTGTAGAAATAGCGGTTGCGTGTGAGCTGCAGCACCATTTCCGCACCCTCACGAATATGCTCACGGTCGTGCTCAGGCTTCATGAGCCACGCCTGCATTTTTTCTGTAAGTTTCTTATCCATAAAACAAATAAAAATTTAAAGGGCACGGGACGAATCCCATGCCCCAATAAAAAATTAAAATAATAGATTAACTAAACGTCCTCTGCATCTGCCTTAGGCATACAGGTGCTACCCATATACACGCCATCTGAGGTCAGAATCTCCCCATCATAGAACGGAGCTGATACAAAATCAATTCCCTCGATTGTAATAGGAGTCTGTGATGCGTCGGTCTCTGCCTTTCCTGTGTTCTGTCCTACATTGAGGTCAGGCGACCATGTCTCATTGCCGATACAGCGGCAACGACCATTAGCCTGTGGTACAAGCGCCACAATCTCATCGTTGAGAATGGCGTTCACAAGACCGGTAACCTTCTGCTCCGTGCCTGGTGCAACCAAGTTCGCAGTGTTTTTAAAGGTTTTATTAGGGAATGTGCCCTGTGACTCAGAAACGAATTCGTTTTCCTTTGGCGCAAGCTCCACCTTAATCCAGACTTTGTCTGCAGCAAGAGTAAAATTGCCGTCAAGCACGGCAAGTTCCTCAAGCGACTTTGCCGAATTGATGTCAGGCCACTTCGGCCACTTCACGATGTCGCGATTGCTGGCGATGAATACGTAACGTTTCAATCCTGGCACAGACTTCTGTCCGAGGCAGAACGGTACGTCATCGTATATTGTGGATACATCATTACATTTTGTTGTCATAATCGTACGAATTTTAAAGTAAAACTTTATGCACCCTCTTGGGTATCTCCGCCCTGCGGTGGATTGCTTGCGGTTGTCTTCTGCATGCCGATGTGGAGGAACTCAGGCGATATGCTCTCATACTGCACGCCGAAGAACATAGTCCCAACAAAATCGAGCAAAAAATGTGACTTGAGCGACTTGTTGACCTCAAACTTACAATCAGGTGTGTTTGTACAGATACCCATCTGCACATTTTTCTTAGATGAAAGTTGCATGAAGTCTATCGGAACATTAGGCAGTGCAACGAGCTTGATGTTAGGTGCAATATCAAGCGTCGGCTTCTCGAACTTGGTGTTGTAAGGCAGAGAGCCAAAACGATCACGATATGCAATATTATAGTATTGCATTGCCTTGCGCGAACAAAGAAGATTCAGTCCATCCTGTTCTACAAGCTTGTCATTTGCAGACTGCACAAATTCCTCAAACACGTCAATAGCATTATCTGCATTGATTTTATCAAAGTAATGCAGATTACCTTTATCTTCAGAGATGGCTCCATTGGCAATTTCAGATTTCACAATAGTCTGATAACCATTGAACAAGTCTTTAGTAGTCTTGCCTTTTGGATTACGGACAGCTGTGAAAACCGCATTGAGAAGTTTTTCACCAAGCTTCTTAAGCAAGAAAGCAAAGACCAAGGCTGTGATTGGAACATTCTTAAGCCCCTCACCCTGAACAGTGTCAGAACCATAAATAGACTGGACAACTGAGTTAGGGTCGAAAGGTTTAACAACGTCACCGAGGAATGTTTCCAGCTCACGGGCATTAATTGTAGTGTCTGCATCCTGCGTGTCAATAGGATTGTACGGTGCAAGCTCGATGTCACCGTCCATCTGTCCAACGACCTCCTTGTATCTTATACCAGGCCTCAGAGTCACATATGGAAGCATAATAGAGAGTGACCTTTGTGGAATTGTGATAAGTTCCTTACGGTATTTCACATAACTCTTTGCAAGAGAATCCGGGGTGATTTTCACGGCACCGGAATTTGTTTCTGTTGTTCCTGCCATAGTTAAATATCCTTTACAGCGTTAAACATATCGCTCGCCAGCTTTCCATCCGGCATAGCGTTGAAATTCTCCACGGTGTCATCATCGGCAGGTGCAGAGCCTTTGAGGTTGGCGATTTCACCATCCTTCTGTTTGATAGTCTCCTGCAGCTGCGACACCGTATTCTGAGCCGTTTCCTTCTCGGAATTGGCAGTCTGGACATTCTGCGCCTCCTGTGCGAGTTTGTCCTCAATGGCCTGCAGCTGCTGCTGTGACAGTGTGATGTTTCCCTTGTCATCAGCTGTCAGCGACTCAACTGCGATGCATGCCATAATCAGTTTGAAAGCGTCATTTTTCTTCATTGATGTCTGTTCATTTGCGGTGTTGTCGGAAATATGCAGCAGGTCTTGGATTTTCTGCACCGTCTTCTGCAGGAAAGATTCAGCTGGATTGCCCTTGTCATCCACGACAGCAGCCAAAGCATTAATGTCTGTGTCAGTCTGAGGTAAGGCAGGAAGACCATACTGCGCTATGAAATTAGTAAAATGATTGCTTATATCCTGTGATTCGCGCTCTGTCTCAGGGGTGTCAACGATTTCGTCGACAAGTCCGAGCTTCAGCGCATTCTCAGCATTGATCCAAGCCGCCTTAGTCATAAGGTCGACAATGTCTTTCTCTTTTTTCCCGCATTTATCCGCATAGATAGATGCTATAAGCTTGTCAATAGTGTCAAGGTCGGCACGCTCTTTATTCAGTTTCTGAATAATTGAGTCAAGCTTTTCCTTGTTGCACGAACTCCACTCAGAAACCAGTGTTGATGAGTTGTGTACCAGGATAAGCGCCTGCTTCGCCATCTTGACCTTCGCTGCAGCCATTGCAAGAACTGTTGCGATGCTTGCGGTCATACCGATAATAGTAACATTAACCTTGCCATGCTGACGTATGGCGTGGTAAATCTCCAATCCGTCTGCAACATAGCCACCGGGAGAACAAATAGCGATTTCCACCTCCTTGCCTGTATGGCTGTCGAGAAAGTCACAGACGCTCTGCGCTTCTGTACCAGACCACCAGCTGCCGATGGTGCCTCTAATAACAAATTGATATTTCATGCTGATATTAATTTTTCCGCAAAATTAATATCAAGACTGAACAAATTAAAATACCTATTATATATATAAGGTATGCGCCCATCGTCCCAGGGCAGAGTGTCAGAACACGACGGCGAGGGTGGGCTGGGTACGATGGGCGCTACAGACTATTTATTCGCAAGTAAATATGCAGCATGTGTGGCATTCCATGTGACAGTTGCCTGCAGCTGCACATCATCGGTAGCTGTAGAAGAAAGCAGCACTGTTGTTGAACAAACAGGGAATGGTCTTGACTCAGAGCCAATAAGATACTGGTTGCCAAATGCTGTCGTGATACGGTAGGCATATTTTCTGCCGTCATTCTCACGGTCTTGTATGGACTTGAATACAAGTTTATGCTCAAAAACGAGATTTTTGTCAACCGTCTTATCTTCAATTGTCAGTTTAGCGTTTTTAGATATGCACATATCCTCCCACTCTATCGAAGAAGTGAGAAACATTTTTTTGATTGACGGCATCAATACACCTTGAAGATTCTCGCACAGTGTTCTCTCTACTTTTACAACGATTTTATTGATTACCATATATTTTCACTATTTTCGGTTATTTTCACTGTTTTTCGGTCATTTTTAAAAACACGTTTATAGTAGTACCGATTTTTTGTTAAAAGAATTAAAATTATTTGGCTTTAGTGTGTCTTATACTTTGAACACCGCTTTCATCAAACTTTTTACGCAAACGGTAGAATTTTTGTGCGATGGTATTAGCATAGTCAATGTCGATGTGCTTAGAAGAACACCATGCCTGAATTGCACACAGCAAATTTTTGTTGTGAGCAACCTCCGACAAGTCGCTGTACATTGAATTGATCATCATGTTTTCGATGTCAGTAACAATGTATTTTTTCCACTTCGGCGGCAGATGATTCCAGAACCTGGGATTCTTCTCCCTTGATGCAGGTATGGCCACCGCCGTCATACCATCATGCTTTAGATCCAAAATGCTGTCCTCGTTTTTCTCGATGAATCGGGTGATGATGTTATTCTCCGGACTGCGAGCAGGGAACGTGATTGGATTGCCAAACGTATGCGTCGCCCACTGTGCGACGAAAGGTTTAAGTTTAATGTAGAAAACGAAGTCACTCATATTTAAAAGTTTATGACTGCAAAGGTACAAATAAATAAGGAAAAATCCGTATTTATACGGAGAAAATTTTATTTTAAACTCAAAAATAAAAATTTCGAGACCCCACATATATGCTGTAGCAAGGTGTAGCATTGTGTTTTATTAATGTATATTATTGATAATCAATCATATATCTTTGTAGTATATGCTACAACAGTGCTACAAATGCCCCATTTTTGCTACAAATGCCCCCCCGTTTTTGGCTTTTGCTACACTTTGCTACATTCATGCTACAACGATTTACAGCCTTAACAATCTGATTTTCAACGATGCACGTTTTGCTACAATTGCTACATACATTTTTTTCGTTCCGCAAATCAGAGAAAAAACAAGTACCCGCTGCGCATGAAAAAAGGCCGCCCTGTCTCTCGACAGAACGACCTCCAGCCTTCCTGATGAAAACACAATGTTATATCTTTGTTACCTTATATCCCCTCTGTTTCAGATAGTCAGCTACATAATCATCATTATCAACGTCCTTAAGTACGTCAAACAGATATGACTTGATATATTTTGCAACAGCATTAGCGGTAGCCAGTTCAATATGGTTAGATATAAACTCAGCTTTCTTAGTCCTGCCCAGCTCGTTGAAACTTTCCTCTAATTGTGTAATGATTGTTTTCCTTTCATCTTCGTAGGACCAACCAACTAATCTGTCAAAAGGTAAAGCCATACCAAATCCTAAACCTCCTTGAGTCTTACTCAAGCAAAAGTCTCCATCCTCATCAACCTCCCCATCTGTAAATCCTTTATAAGTTTGACCATTATCGAAAAACAATAAAACTTTACGATATTTATCAACGTTTTTCAAACATTCATTTTCCTTCAATGAATATGAGGAATTGTCATTAAGAATAATTATAAAATCAGTTTTTTCCATTGTTATATAGAATTTTAAATTTATGTTTCCGGTTTAATATCATCCAATGATGACTCAAAATCCACATCATACTTTCTCGACAGCATTTCATAGTCAAAATATAGCGGCCTGTCCTGGATGTATTCTGTTGTCATAATCGTCTCGCCTCCTCTATCAACTGGCACCTTGTTCGGGATGCCGTCTTTAGACATTGAGGTGAAGCGCACCGGGTTCTTCGCCTGTCCAAAGAACTCGGCCGTATTTTTTAGATAATGCAAAATCGATTCAGCCGGCAGTGCATTCTTCGCAAACTTTGTGTACATCTGTATAGTACCTTTGCGCAGCATGAGTATGTGCCGTGCCTTACCTCCGAAATCATACGCATCTTTATTAGTGTCAAGTCCGGATTTCCACTGCAACATGTAATCTTGCTTGTTGCGCAGCTCATGGAACTGTATGGCATCACGTATTGCAGCCCAGAATCCGCTAACCTCATTTGTGGAATTACACATATCGTTCTGACGCTTTATACATTCCACAACAAACTCAAATAGTTCATCATAGGTGAACGGCATATCAATACTGTCTTTAATAGCGAGGTATGCGCTAAGCGGTACAAGCCAGTTATCTCTGATACGCGAATTCAACTCATAGCTACGAAGTGCATCTTTTACATCCAGTTCTGCTTTTTTCAGACTCTCACCAAAATTAGCCTCGAACGTGAGGCGATGTTTTAGAATCTCAACAGTAATATGAGTTGTACCCAGAAATTTATAGTGCATGAGGTCTTCATACTTTGCTTTTTCCTCAGCAGAAAACACCTGCTTTTCTACAGTGAGGTATAATATACGTGTGAAGAGTGCAAAATCAGCGGTCGGCATTTCCTGACCTGTAAGGATCACGCAGCTGTCAACCTTAGACTGTTCCACTTTTTTATCTTTGTCGACGTTTATCCTGGTGCGGCCGACAGCACCCCAAATTTGCTTGAGGAAACCAATCTTATTTTCCGGCAAGCTGTTTTTATACTCGTCGAGATGCACCAGGGCATTGCTGACGTTACCAACAGACGCGGCGATGGATGCAATAGTGCCGCCTACATCGAGCGGTTCTGCATCACGCATGAAAAATGCGACAAGCAGCTGTGCAAGCTCGGTCTTACCGGACCCCGGCTGACCGAAGAAATTAAGTATTGGAAGTTTTACATTCCGGCTCTTGATAATATCCCGGAACAAAGTGGCAACGAAGAAACACAAGCCCACCATTGCATTTTTGCCGAAGACATTCACGGTCTTGGCAAAGTAGTCATGCAGGCTTATCAGGTCACCAGTATAGTTTTTGTGTATGAATTTACGCTCAAAAACAAACAGTTCACGGGAATCTTTATAAAGGTCTGACATTGCCGGAATGTAGAATTTTCCACAGTCAAGCCGGATGATACCCATGCTATCGGTCGGGTACCATTTGCCGTCATCAGCGATGGCACCGTTGGCGAAACAATAAAAACCTTGTTTCTGCCAACCGAGCTGCTTGACCTCAATGGCGGACTCTGTGACCTTTGCAAGATATGACTGGAGTCTAATAAGATTATCATCGTTACCCATCCAAATGTAGTTGCCCATACCAAGCAGTTTCTTCCTGAATGACTTCGATGATGTCAGTACTTCCATGTCGAGCTCCACAAGTTCTGCCGGGTCATCCGGCTCAGAGTTCTTTATTTCAAACAGCCGGACCGGTCTGAGGTCGTCTTTTATATGAAACAACGGTTTTAGTTTAAAGTTTGACCATGTTACCTTTTCACCCTCCTTGTCATAACTGTAATATGAATTATTCTGTACAACAAATCCAAACTCACGCGTTAATGAATCATCGCCCTTATTTTTCCGCTCACGCTCTTCGAGTGCCTTCAACTTTTTCTTTTCTCTAAGCTTCGAAGTCCACTCATGCTTTTTCCCGTATTTCTGCGTGAGCATATTCATGTATGCCGACTGTGTGGTCTCGTCCTCGATGTATGTGAGCAGTTCACATATATCACCAGTCACTTTCAAACGCTCTTCTGTAATTGCGTCTGCATTGTATAGTTTCTCGGCATACCATAGAATGAATTCTTTCGATTCCAAGTTCTCAATGTCTGAAGCTTTTTTCGTAAATTCATCTGGGTCTATCTTTTTCTGTCCGTCTGAAGGAATTTCTTTCACATTAACGGTAAAACCGTTCTTCATGGCCAGCACACCATTGGTCAGCACATTCTTGAATCCAGCTCCAAGCAGCTCTCCACGTTTCGGCACGTCTGAATCCGGAATAAAGCACAGCTTTATATCCATAAGCCTTGATTCTTTCAGCAGTTTAAATTGCTTTTCAGTCCAGGCACCGCCTAACGATGCGATTGTATTGTACAATCCGACAGACTGGAGCTTCATGACATCGGGACCGCCTTCAACAAGGTACATCACCTCTTTTTGCCTTGCCATTCGGAGAGCGGCATCAATACCAAAGATACTGCTTTCCTTTGAATAAATGTCTGATGTTGACGAGTTGAGATATTTGGCGGTAGACTCATCCGCCATTGCTCTTGCTGTGAAGGCCTGTATATGCTGGTATTTGTCCCGGACAGGAATCATCACCCTGTTGCGGTAGAAACTATATACATTATCATTGTTATTGCCAACTTTCAGAATGCCAAGTTGCAGCATCACCTCACGGCTGAGTCCAGCCTTCTCGGCATAATTAATCAATTTCCTTCCGTCAGACGGGGCAAATCCGATACCCATTTCTTTTATATAGTCATCGCCATTCTGTCCCCATCGATGTCTTACATATGACAACGCTGCTTTCGCCTCCGGACTGTCATCATATAATTGTTGAATGAAAAACTGTGTTATGTGATGATTGATAACCCACATTTCCTCCTTACGTCTGTAGTTCTCCTCTTCCTCCGGCGACATCTGACTGTCCTCTACATTTATGTGGAGGTAGTCTTTGCAGATTTTTTTCACAGCGAGGACAAAAGGCAGATTCTCAGCTTTCATCACAAAATCGATGCTGTTGCCACCTGTGTTACAGCCACCAAAGCAGTGCCACCTATTCGTGTTCGGGTCAACGAAAAAGGATGGTGTGTCCTCTTTGTGAAATGGGCAGCAGCACTTATATTTTGTACCAGCCTTAGTCAATGATACATAGTTAGAGACAACATCAACGATATTGACTCTATCAAGTATCATGTCTTTGTATTTTTTATCTATCATATAACATCTGTTTTCTATCCGCGGCAAATATAATAAGTTTTTAGTCTATTCTAAAATACTTACTTTATGTTATTTTTTCATCTTGCTTATCATTAATACTACAGCAATGTGAAATATACAATTGCTGTTTCAAGCAGTATTCCCCATTGATGCAGTTTCTATAATATTCACATGTAGCCACAAACTTGTTCATAAATTCTTAGTTCGCATATATTTTGTGATTTCTCTACAAGTATGCAGGTTCAGACGTTTTTTTGCACTTCTCAGTTGAGCCTTCACTGTCTCACCTGACTTATTTAGAAGTTCTGCAATCTCTTTTGCACTGTAACCGGCAACATATAATTTCACGACTTCTTTTTCAGCTGGAGGAAGTGCGACTACCCCTTTAGGGTTACAAACAATTCCTTCATGTTCACACAAACCACCTCTCAATGGACATTTTACATGCTCAAAATTAATTATCCCGGACTCAAAGTCATTGGTGAGAATATCATGTTCGCCCAGGTTGCAACTTATAAAACGGCAACACATCTGATAATTTGCGTATCTATCTTTGCCGTACAGTTTCATAAGCCTTGCATAGCATTCCGGATAGTTGTCCGCAACTATCCGAAGAATATCATTTATAACACCATGACGAAAGCGTGTAAGTCTTTGTGCTACTGAATTATTAACCTTAAACATCACCTCGCCTTCAGGAGTTTTCCAAAATTCTATATTCTCCATTCCTGTTCGTTTGATATTGTTTCTTCACAGTCTCTCAGTTCATAATCTCTTAATGGATTTACACCCGATATTTTAGTACGGATTGTATTCTGCATATATCCATACCTGCTGCAGAGGTGTAGCAGCATTTTTGACTTCTCTTTTTTTGTGAGATTCTTATAATAACCCTGTACGGTTATTATTCGATTTTGTTTTCCGTTTTCTTGCATATCTCGTTTTTTATGTTTAATTTTGTGGCAAAAGTACAAAATTAATTTTAAAAATCCTAATTTGTTCGGATTTAAATTCGCTACAAATACGGATTTTAATATATTTTAAAATTTATGATATACGAAAACGAAAAAATGAATATGGATGTACTTCTGATGCACATAAAAAGGCTCGGAATGAAAAAAGGACAATTCTGCGAGCAGATATTTGGCTCTAAATCACATAATTCATTAAAGTATTTCGAGGACAAAGACATTAAAGTATCCTCGATAATCAAAATCTGCAATTTACTCGGAATACACTTTGACGATTTGTTTGCAGGACCTAAACAAGACGGAAATTCTCCTCATATATTCGGAAATGAAAACATACAGAATAGTACGGTAATATTACATGACATCGCTGCATTGAAAGCTGAAAATAAGTCACAAAGAGAAATGATCGATATGTTAAAAAAAGAAAAAGCAGATTTAGGAAGGAGGCTTGATAATGTTATAGATTTGATACGGAAATCGGACGGTATAAAATAAAACAAGAAAAGTACCCGTAAAACAGCGAATTATCAAGTAACTCCCTATCAAGCGATTATATTAATGGTTATTAATCAACGCACCCCCTCCCGCTACAGGAAAAAGGGGATGGAAAGACCCCCTCCCGCTACAGAGAAAAGGGGATGGAAAGTCCCACCCCCGCTACAAAGAAAACACAGCAGCCATCCATATAATGGGTGGTTTTGTGGTTTTCAGTAGAGCGAACATACGAAAATAGTACTGTTAGCGGTCTTGGCAGCCAAGAACGTTAAAAAAATGTATTCAAAAAAACAAAAACAAACGTTAACAGGAAGTTCGGTTTTGAACTTCACACCGCCGAGAATCCATTCCGGCAAAACCACCTACATTGATTTTTATGCGCTCGATCCTGCGACAAACACAATGCGCCGGAAGAAGTACATGCTCGACAAATACCGTTCGAAGAAGGAGCGCGATATGATGGCAACCGCCATGATAAGCAGTCTTTTTGAGAAGCTGCTGCGTGGCTGGAGTCCGTTTGTGGCCGAAAAGCCGGTCATAAACTCTGGCGTGCAGCTCACTGAATGTGCTGCCGCATATTGTGACTATATCGCCAGGCTTCAAGGTAAAGACGCGTTCCGTCCAAAAACCGTCCGGGACAACTCATCGAGAATGAAGATATTCCTCGACTATCTGAATGAGTATCACCTGAGCACACTATGCGTCAGCAATTTCAACACGACACTGGTAAATGACTTTCTGGAGTATGTCCTGTTTGAGCGTGACACAAGCGTAAGGAACCGGAACAACTACCGTTATACGATGTCGTCTTTCGGCAATTATCTTGTATCTCACAATCACCTTAAGGAGAATCCTGTGAATGACTCCGTCCCGATCATGCGCGAAGGTGCAAAAATCCGTGAGGCGTTATCGACCAAAGACCTCCTCAGACTGAAGGAATATTTGTTGGCACACGACAAGCAGCTTCTTCTCGCCGTGTATATGCTTTATTATACGGCAATTAGACCAACAGAGATGACCTTTTTAAAGTTGAAGGACTTTAACATCAAGGAACAGAGCGTGTTTGTCAGCGGTAAGTTCTCAAAAAACAAGCGCGACGGCAAGGTTGCGCTGCACGACAATGTAATAAAGCTAATGATTGACCTTAAAGTGTTCAAATATCCAAACGGATATTTCCTTTTCGGCGATGACCTGCTGCCGAGTGAGGAACAGACCACGGCACACACCTTCCGCAAAAGATGGAACAAGGCACGTGCTGCGCTGAAGTTCCCCGCCAGCTATCAGTTCTACAGCTTGAAAGACACCGGACTACGCGACTTGATAGCAAAGGAAGGTGTCATCGTTGCCCGTGACCAGGCACGGCATACTGACGTGTCGACAACAAACAAGTATCTTGTGAGCAAAAGCCTGACTGTGCATGATGAAGCGAAGCACTATGATGGTGCATTATAATATATAATGTACGCGCGTGACGCTCCCATGTCGCAAATGCCTGGGAGCGTCACGTTATTTAACCTCGTAGAAATATCCTTTAATAACATGGTCTATGCCGTTTGAAGTGACATTGACCTCATATTTTTTGCAGATGTATTTTTTATTCCGGAACATGAACAACTTGCGAATGTCCGGCAGTCTGTTGGACAAGAACGTGATTTGCATCTCTGCCTTTACATTGAAGCTGATGTCAATGTCATGCAGTTGCCCGATATATGCGGTTGCTCCACACTGCCGTAGTGACATCGACCATGATTCATGCTGGTTCTGATAGCCGTCAAAGCTAACAGCCTTGTCGATGTAGTCAGTAAAGACCATCGGGAAAGGCAGCTTCTTATCTTGCGCAGCGCCCTCTTTATTTATGTACTGCAGCTTGTCACCGACAAAAAACACTTGAATCCTGTCCTCTTTGTCCTCCTGCTTCTCCGGGTCTTCCTCGCCAATGATGGCACTCCAGACACAAGTGCTGTGACTTTGTGAATAATCATCACCGGCAGGATTCTGCATGCAAGGCATCTGTGCCGGGCATTCCGCAATAAGGTCGTATCTGTTACCGTGATTGCTCGTGTTGCCGTCTTTCTTAATTTGAAAGACATTCACAGTCTGCTCTATTGTCATAGCCACAGGGCAAATTTTGAGTTCAAGATAATCGTCTGACTTCTCGTCACGTACAAGAGCCCCGAACTGGTCAATCTGCTTGATGTGCCATTCTGCCCCTGACGTCGCAGCAGGTGCACTGTCCCTACGTCCAGGACCGAAGTGCCCGGTGTCATAATCGTCATCGGTAGCATCGCCGTCAGTAGCCCATACGAAACTGCCTTCAGGACAGTCGAAAATATATTTTTTCCTGTCGGCATTGCCCATTGCCGTGATTGCGGTCACCATCTCACTCCGGCTGCTGTATTTCTTGTGCTCATAACCAAGCCGGATTTCATCAGAAAGGGTGTCATATTGATGTTCATCAGAGTCACTGACATCATATTTCAAGTTAGATGATGCGATGGTTTTCTCAGGCTCGTCATCATCACCAAGCAGCTCACAGCTGTATGTGTCCTCTGCCGCATAGGACTGTATATCCTGCCTGAAATAATTTTTGTTTGCAATTATTTCAGCAGTTTTTGTCTTGCTGCTGAAAACGAAAGTGCAATTGAAAAAATACTCAACCTCTTTAAGAAAGTCAGTGACCGTCCAATGAGGCAGACAGTCGCCCATGAGCATCGATGCTCTTGCGTTTGCTATAAAAATTCTGTTCCACGGCTCTGTGTCCAGTTCATTTTTTGTGAGCCTGTAACCAAAATGCTCTATCACTTTTCTAATGACATAGAAAAGATTAGGCTGAACCGCCATGCCTCCCGTATGAGCGCGGACATTGTCGCCGATATATAATCCGGTCAGGTTCTTCACCGTCTCGTTTGTCTCGTCATAGATTGGCATCATCATAAATTGATTGATGTTGCCGCAATATGCAATCCGTGACGAGTCCCATATTGCCAAGATTCTTGATACCTTGTTTTTTGCCAGCTCACCGTCTGACTTTCTAACGCCTGCCCATGTCGTGACTGTCAAATCACCTTGGACCTTTGTAAGGTCAAGCTCACCGTAATCAATTTCATCGATATACACTTTTTCGATGTTAGCCTCGAAGTTCACCGCAGAGTTACCGCCAAACAGCTGCATTTTCACAGATTTCTCAGTCACCTGTGTTAATGTAGCGGTACCGTTGATGACGGCGATGTTATCAGCAATCAGTCTTGCCTCATATTTTTTGCTGTGCTTTGAAACTTCAAGCCTGTCGAGACTGCCAAAGACCTGTTTGTTAATATAGTTGTTTAACGGCAGCTCCACCTCTAACGTATATTCTCCAGAGGAAGAGAAAAATGGGTTCTCGCATGTCACCTTGATGTCTTTAGACTCAATGATGACCTTATGACCGTCTATATATAATTCTGTCATTTGAGTGATTTCATTTTGTTGTACCTGCTAAGTTGTTTTGCCACACCATGCTCACCGTCAATGTAAACCTGTGCATCAATGCCTGCATCAAGTATATCATTGAGCCGTGCCGTCACGTTTTTCATGTCCGTAATGGTCTGACGTAGTTCTGAGTTATCACTGCTGACATTCACCACTGGAGCAACGACGGCCGCATTGTTGCCGCCCAGCTGGCGGCTCACGTCCTGAGCAGTGAGACTGCCCACGGTGTTGTTGCGCTGCGCCTGGTCAATGAATTGGAGGAAAGGCAGAATGTTCTGGTTTTCCACGGCTTTGTGGTTTGCCACAAACTCGCCTTCATGAACGATTCCGGCTTCTCTTCGGTAACGTTTGCCACCGGTAAATCCACCCTCATAATACCCGGCTTGTTCGGCAGCATGTTGTTTTTTTATGGCTGCTATCTGAAGCATGCCTGATGCCATAGCGGCGGCGGCAGCAGCGTATGCAAGAGGCACCGTCCAAGGTTGTTCTTTTTGGAGTACAGCACCAAAGGCAGAAATAGCATTGAAAGCTGTGCTTGCCGTAGCCTGTGCTATCTGTATAGCCATTGCCTTTTTATTGTATTTTGTCTTAATCTTGGCTATCTCCTTTTCCTTCTGTTCCTCCAGCTTCTTTGTCTTTTTGCTGTTTTTGCCTGCTGCCTCAATCTGCTTGTCATATTTCTTTGTGGTCACGTTCACCTCATAGTCAGCTGCGGCACTATAGTAGCTGCTCATGCCGTTCATTATTGAGCCAACGGCATCCATCACCATTTTTAATTTATCTGGAAGTATTGTTGTCCGCTAAAACTCAATATACCTCGCGTGCACGCATAACGCATGTACATGCAAGGCTTAAAAAATAAAAAATTGGGCTGACTTCTTTTTGAAGAGTCAGCCCTTTTTGGTAATTTTACAGCTGCTAAACAAACATCATTACCAAATCATGGGCAAAGGTACACATTTTCTCGGACAGCCGATACTAAATCAGCTTCTAAATTACTTCAACAAGCAAAAAATTCTTCAAACCAGCCGCGAAAAGGGTGGTGAGAGGTATGTAAAGACGTTTACAGCGTGGTGTCACCTCTCAGTAATGTTGTATGCCGTCATCATGCGTTTCGACTCCTTGCGTGAAATAACCTCAGCCACAATGATGGAGTGGCGCAAGCTTGCCCATTTGGGCATAAATGACTTTCCCCGGCGCAGTACCCTCTCTGATGCGAACGCCAGACGCCCGCACGAAATCTTCGGGAAGATATATCAAGGGCTTTACCTGAGTTGCAAGGACAGACTTTCATCGGACAGCCCCTCTGGCAAGGTGACCAAATGGATGAAGAAGCTGCAGATAATCGACTCCACGACCATCAGTCTCTTCTACAACCTCATGTTCAAGGGCGTGGGACGCAATCCCAAGGCTGGAAAGAAGAAAGGCGGCATAAAGGTACATACGTGCATCCACGCCAATGAGGGCGTACCATGCGATGTGGAGTTCACTTCTGCGGCCACACACGACCATTTCATGCTTTGCCCGGGAAAATTGAACAAAGGCGACCTCCTTGCCATCGACAGGGCGTACATCGACTATGCCAAATTCGAGGAAATGACGCGCCGTGGCGTGATTTATGTGACCAAGATGAAGCAGAACCTGACATATGAGGTCACAAAGAGCACCTGTTACATGAACGGAAACGGGCAGATGCAGTGGAAGGAGGAATACGTCATCTTCCGCAAGGAGATAAAAAGCAAGAATGAGGAAACGGGAGAGGTGGAGAGGAAGGCCGTAGAGCATCATGTCCGTATCATAACCTACATCGATGAAAAGAAGAGAGGTGGCGCAAAGCTCGTGCGGCTGCTCACAAACGACCTTGAGACTGAATACGGGGAAATCGTGGCAATTTACAAGGCAAGATGAGCCATAGAGTCGCTCTTCAGGCAGATAAAGCAGAATTTTCCACTCAGATACTTCTACGGAGAGAGTGCCAACGCCATCAAGATACAGATATGGGTGACTCTAATCGCCAATCTGCTCATTACATTGTTACAGAAGGGAGTCAGACGCTCATGGAGCTTCTCAGGGCTTGCAACAATCGTCAGAATAATGCTGATGTACTATATTGACGTGCAGGGATTCCTTGAGCATCCTGAGAAGGACTGGGAGGAGGCTTTGGCTGTATTGATGGAGAGTCCGCCTTACACTGAGGTGGCAGAAAAATAGCCCTCATACACACGCGTATGAGGGCTTGGAAAACTCACTGCCGTTTGAACTCGTTGAATAACAACTGGTTCAAACAGACATTTATTGTTTAGCGGACAACAATACTTTGCATTGAATATTCACTTTTTCTACAGAATTATATTGTAACTTTGCACCACCTTATATATAATAAGGTAAGATAAAAGCTTAAAGACATGAAACTGTTGATTATTGAAGACGAGCGCCAGCTGTCGGACAGCATCGTGAGCTATCTCGGCAGGGAGGACTATCTCTGAGAGCAGGCTTTCACCTTCAGCGAGGCAATGGTGAGGGTGGGAG
>JAGAPI010000069.1 GCA_017623335.1 Prevotella sp. | reverse complement strand
TTTTTGTATGCGGAGATTTTCTTGTTGCCACTCAAGCCAAGGGCTGCATTTACATCTGCCAGGAATTTATCGTCAACGTTCACCTCACCTGAAGCCTTAGTGATGTCATTAGCTGTAAGCACATGCTTGCCTGCTGTCTTCATATCGGTAAGAGGCAAATTGAAATTGGCTGCTGTATATCCAGCGTTGGTGATGGCTGTCTGGATTTGGGTTGTAAGTGTAGCGTCTGTAAAGTAACCGCTCTTACCGTCAATCATATAGAATGTCTCACCCTCTTTCAAACCGTTTGGTATGTATGTTGCCTTCATAATGACGCGGGTTGTCTGATTCTGATACATGTGTCCGAGAGAGAAGGTGTTTTCCAAACAGTATTTCGGGGCACTTGCATTACCGGCATCAGTAAAGTCGTAAGCATTTGTCTTGTAGTTGAACTCGTCGGTGTATTCTTTGTCATTGCTGACTGTGCTGTAGTTAGGATCTATACCCCAGTGGGCACGGTTGAATGCTGTATGACCGCTTGAGAAACGGGGTGTTGCCCAAACGTTGTCCCAGTATTGCTCAAAGCTTTCATAATTGTCTACATTGTGTACAGGATATGACTTTTTGTTGGTCACGTCAAGGTTCCATGCTTCTATAGTCACCTTGTCGCCATCAATGCCTGTAACGTCCATTGGGCTGAAAGCGGTCATTGTAACCTTGGCTACACCACGCTCTACATAGATGGTGGCAGCAGGCTGTGCAGCACTCTCTATAGTTGTGACCTTACTCTTGTCTATTAGTACCAGGGTGCTTGTAGTCGTTTCTTCCACTTTCACGGCATTCGCCATGTAGAAACCGTTTACAGTGCTGGTCATGCTGTTGGTGACGTTGGCTTTCTGCCAGTCGCTAAATTTATTTCCGTTCACAGGAAGTTTCACCTTCTTATCGCTACCAGTCATATTGTTGTTCAACAGAATAACTGCATAATAATTTCCCTCATAATCACTTTTGAAATTGTTAAGCTTTGCAGTTATATTAGCCTCTGTCGTAATGGCGTTAGGGTCATCATCAACATTAGTCCAAGGTTTCATGTCGCCCAACTCTACACTCTCAACAAATGTAGCATCTTTTTCTGCCCCCCCGTTTTCACCCTGGAAGATAAGGAGCGTAGCGTTGTTAACCGCATACTCATTAGGTGTTCCGTCCTCATAAGTCGGATTACCTGCACGTGTGCCATTGGTTGTAGGCAAAACGATGGTGAATGTTGCATAGCGTGGACCTGCCGCAGTTGCGCCGTTGTTGCCGTTTTCCGCAAGATCATTCTCACTGCTGCAGCTTGCCGCCAATGCGACAATAGCTGCCATTCCAAATAAATGCTTGATTTTCATAATAATTTTTTTATAAAAGTTTTATGTGTATATTGTTATTTTAATTCTTTCAGATAGTCGTCACCATACTCAGCACGGTATTTGCGGAGCTGTTCCACAGCCTTGCGGGCTTGGTCGGCCTCAGGGCTGTTCCCTGCCTTGACAAGGTGGCGCTCGGCTTGTTCTATATTGCCCTGCTGTATATATGTACAGGCAGCATTGAGGTTGGCAGTCTCATCGTTAGGGAAGAGACGCACAGCTATGTTGAACACCTCGTTGAACTCCTGAGAACCTGGCTCGTAAGTTTGTGCCACGAGGAACATCTCCTGCAATGAGAGCATCTGTGGCTTGTTCCTGAGCAGCTCCTTAGCCTCGTCGATGGAGAATGGACGCACGGTGTAGGTCACGGTGTAGTCGGAGTGGCGCAGGCGTGGATATATAGTATTCAGCATGATGGCGTAGGCCTCGGGATAGATCCGGCGCATCTTGTGGTCGCGCTCGTCAGGATTAAGGCTGTTGTCGCCGGCAATCTTCAAGAGAGCCTGCCGTTCTTCCAGACTGCTCTCGGCGAGCTTAGCTTTAAGACCTTCCCAGTCCTCTGGTGTTGCGTGATGGGTGAACAAATTCGAGTCTATCCGGTAGAGGTTCTTCACGTAGTTGCTCACGGCAGCGGCGCGGTTGTTGGCGAGCTTGGTATTGTTGGCGTATGAGCCTTCAGGTGAGGCATAGCCGTGAATGTCGATGCCTGTTATCTCCACGTTCTTGTCGTTCTTCACCAGGTCGATGGTTGAGGTAATTTTATTCAACTCAGTGGTATTCTCGTGGAAGTTGGTAAGAATGTCCCACTTGTTCACTGGGAATATGATGTATGCCTGTCCCTTCTCGGCGCGGGTCTTGATGGCCTCAGCTTTTGGCTTCACGAAGCTCACTGCAGGACGTGCAGGACGGTTGTCGACATGCGTAAGAGGAGTATTGTCCTCGCTCAGCTGGTTGCCGCAGCCACAGAGGTCCTCATGCATAGCAAGGTCGAACTGGCTCATCCATGGTTTATAGTCAACCTTTTGGCTGTATTGCAGCTGCTGGATTTTCCCGTTTTGGCGGCGCACCACCGTGGCGCCTTGCTCCTCCTGCTTGGGATTGCGCTGATAGCGTATATGCTGAGACTTGCCGTTCACCACAATGGGACTAAGGGCGAGAGTATCGGTACCGTTCACCATCAGCGGGGTGAAGCGTAGCTTATGCTCCTTTTTCAGCTTCAGAGTACTCATGTCGAGGTAGAAACTGATATCCATCTGTTTGCCGTCTTTGTTTGTCAAGATGTTGTTTACCAGCACATTGCCATTAGCTATGGTCTGCGCTGAAAGTGTCTGAGGACTTCCCACTGCCGCGAGCTCTATGGCTGCAACAATGGCATAAAGTGATACTTTACACATGTTATAAGTTTGCTAAATTTGTTGTTTGGTTTTTCTTTTATCCCTAAACCTCTGCTTAAGGCTTTAGAACATATACATCAGGCTAAGTCCGAGCTTTGTGGGTCCCACGTAGTTGCGGTTGTCTTTCAGCAACTCTTTCTCACAGTTGCCATAGAGCTTGTAGGGACTGTAGGCATAGCCCACACCAATCTCCGCCTCAAAATTGAGATGTTTTGAGAGTAGCCACTGATAGCCATAAGTTATTCCTGCTCCCAAATACCAACCTTCGTAGTGGCGGCCCCTCTTTGTCTTGGGCAGAGTGCCGAAAGGCAGGTCGATATTCTTGATGTTATACTCACCACCCAGTGCATGCACACCGAAGAAGTGACCTCCGAACTTCTGACAGGTCCACCAGCGATACTCGGGCATCACATTCCAAAAGTGCAGCTTCTTGTCGTTGCCGAAGTTCCATGGGTTGAGCGTTCCGAAGAGTTGCATCGTCTGCTTCTTTCCCGTCGACATCTCAAGTCCCACATTGCAAGATGTGGTAGCCCAGCCTATCAAGTTGGTCTTTAAGGCAATGTCTTGCGCTTTTGTCGCAACTGCCGATACTGTCAACAACAGTGCGATGTTTGCTGTTTTAACAATCTTGTTCATCTTTAATTTGAAAAATATAAGTTTCAGGTCTTTAACCCCGTTTTTATTTACTGAGGGTAAGCCTCTATATAAGTTTAAGTTTTGCTACGTTAGCTCTGTTTTCTGGTGCAAAAGTATGAATTATTTTTATAGCCACCCTAAAATTCTTGTAAAAATCTTACATCATCCGTATGCAAACGTTTGCATCTATCATGTGCGCCAAATTCTGCGTAATGCTGTCTCTTTTCTTTATTTCGTTATGTTTCTTATATATAGTTGACGAGGAAGTTTTATATATGGGTACTAAAAAAACAAAAAAGGTAGCCTCAGCCACCTTTTATGCTTGTTGTCCTTGAATAACAATCTTTATATTACCTAATTAAAAACTAATACCCCCTTAACCCAAACAATCACTGCTTAGGTTAAAGACCTAAAACTTATATTTTTCAGCTGCAAAGTTACAAGTTTTTTCCAAAATATCGCAATAGTTTGTTTATTTTTCCTTCCACCTTAACTTTTTTTAGTTTCTGTCATTTGGTCATATCTATTCTGATATCATGCTTTTCATAGGTGCAGATTCACATACGAAAAAGTTTTTCGCAAAATTCACTTTTCTCACAAATCCTTAGCATCTCATTGACAGGCAAGACTAACCAGAGAAGCACTACCCTCATATCTGATATATTCTTATGTGAATAATATATAAAAATGTTGTGTAATAGGAAATAACTCCGTACCTTTGCAGAAAATAAGCTTACTTAAAAACAAAACATAAAACAAAAATGAACATAAAACTCATTTCCATAGCATGCCTTATGGTGCCTGCGCTGGCACAGGCACAAGACAACAGCATCAACGACTCGAACACCCCTCTGCACCTGCTTAAGCCCGACTACAAACACGGGTATGGAGTGTCGACAAAGCAAGATGTAAAAAAATCTATCGACAAAGTGTTGGGATATATACTCGACAATCCGCAGCAATTCAGAACCACAAGCTATGAATGGGGAGTGACCTACAGCGCATGTCTTGATGCCGCAGATGCCTCGGGCGACAGCAGATATGCCGACTATGTGGCGGGTAACTTCAAGACCATAGCTGATGCTTTTCCAAAAGCAATGAAAGACCTGAGAAAAGGGAAAAAGCTTGATACCGCCATCCGTAAAGTCGTAGACCCGCATGCCCTCGATGATGCAGGCGCAATCTGTGCGGCTATGATAAAGGCTGAGCTGAAGGCAAGGCAAAATGCCAAGCCTCGCCCGGCGCAAGCTATAGAGACGGGACCCGTGATTGCCAACTACGCCCAATACATTATGGACAAGGAATTCCGGCTTGCCGACGGGACATTTGCCCGCAAGCGTCCGCATAAGAACACGGTATGGCTCGATGATATGTTTATGGCGATACCGGCAATAGCCTATATGGGCGCATACACCGGCGAGCAGAAATATTATGACGAGGCGGCACGTCAGATTATGTTGTTCAAGGAGAAGAT
The DNA here is from genome assembly GCA_017623335.1 of Prevotella sp. Next base: position 3,349 of record JAGAPI010000069.1, on the reverse strand, counting down.
GTGGGTGCCGGGGAAGAAACTTTTCCGCCACGGATGGGTGGAGGCAATGACTCCACACCCTGCCTTCCATTGGGGACGTGCCAACGGATGGGCCGTTCTTACCATGTGCGAGGTGTTGGAAGTGCTGCCGGAAAACCATCCGCAACGTAATGACATTCTCCAATTGCTGCGGCAGCATATCGAGGGATTGGCAGCCCTGCAGGGTGAAAACGGATTCTGGCACCAACTGCTCGACCGTCAGGAGTCGTATGAGGAAAGCAGCTGCACTGCCATCTACACATACTGCATAGCCCACGCCATAAACAAAGGTTGGATTTCTGCGCTTGCCTATGGTCCTGTGGCACAATTGGCATGGCATGCCGTGGAAGCATCGATCGATGAGAAAGGAAGAGTTACAAAAACCTGTGTAGGCACCGGTATGGGATTTGACCCTGCATTCTATATGTTCCGTCCTGTAAGCACGGCGGCAGCCCACGGTTATGGTCCCGTGATATGGGCTGGCGCAGAGATGCTGCGGCTGCTCGACAAACAGCATCCGAAGATGAACGACAGTGCCGTGCAGTTCTATCCCGAGGCTGTTGACACCGATGAGCCTATATTCAATTATGATGGGGAAATAAGGTTTTAGTGGTAGAAAGCCGATATGAAACATTTAAAGTATATATTTATAATTCTCGCCATACTGGCACTGCTTCTGATCGGAGCCTCAGAATATTTTTTGCGTTATGCACTGCAACCGACATTGAAGAGTGTTCCGCAACGTGAATGGATAGACTCAGTGATGAAGCGGCATGCCCTGCGCGACACTTTCATCGTGAGCCGAGAAACGGGCGACAGCATACATGCCTGGTATCTAAGGGCAGACAGTGTGACCGACAAGGTGGCGGTGCTGGTACACGGATATACTGACAATGCACTGTGGATGGGTGATATAGCAAGCATCTACGACCGACAGCTGCACTACAACATACTGCTGCCCGACCTGCATTATCACGGGCAGTCAAAAGGCAACTATGTGCAGATGGGATGGAAAGACAGACTGGATTTGCTGCAATGGTGTGCTCTGGCAGACAGTCTGTTTGGCGGCAACACCTGTCAGGTGCTTCACGGCGTGTCGATGGGAGCAGCCACAATAATGTCGGTGAGCGGTGAGGCGCTGCCCGATTACATAAGGTGCTTTGTGGAAGACTGCGGATATACCTCAGTGTGGGAAGAATTCAAAAACAGTATGGATGACCAGTTCTCGCTTCCTCCCTTCCCCCTACTCCACACCACCAGCTGGCTGTGCAAACTGCGCAACGGATGGTCGTTCAGCGAGGCATCACCACTAAGCCAAGTGGCAAAAGCCGACCGTCCCATGCTGTTCATACATGGCGGCAACGACTCATTTGTAAACACCGAAATGGTATACCGTCTCTATGCCGCCAAGCACGGCGTGAAACAACTATGGATAGCGCCAGGGGCAAAACATGCCAGATCATACTATGACCATCCATCGGAATATGCAGCAAGAGTTTGCGCTTTTGTGGAAAAATACAACTCACTTAAATAAATGCAGATATCTCAACCAAGCATAATGTTTACGGCATTTCAAATAATCTTTGTCTGCCTGGTTAGAATAAGCCTCACGCTCAAATGATATGTTTTCATAAGCGTTACCGTTGCCCAACAGCCTCAACAACCACTCGACAACATACCACAAATAAAAAAACACATAAAGCATCTCACGCATCTGTGCCGTATGGATGCTCTCATGGTTAATGGCTGTTCTGTCAAGAGTATAGCCCTGGCGCACAAATATCACGCCAAAGAGATTTATCGCCATAAAACCGCGTAAAGGTATGAGGTTGTTGTATATCACTTTCATTATTAGATAATCAAAATTAAACGAGACTCACCTGTTTCAGAAATGCAAATAGAAATCCTTTAACAGCATGCGGAACTCCTCGCTGTCGATGAGGAGACTGCCGGTAACCACTGGCAGCTGTTTTTTGGTGAATGAAAGGAGGAAACGCTTGGGAGGTCGCTTGGCTGAGGTGAATACCTGGCAGGAGCGGTGAAGATGAAACCCGACAATGGCAGCCTCAGACTCTAAGCGCTGACGGTAGTCAAAAGGAATAATGACCGACAGTTCACCGTCGGCATCCAACATGCGATAGGCAGCGTGCATAAGCTCATGATAAGAGAGTGTGGAGGTGTGGCGCGCCATGGTGCGGCGGTCGTCAGGACATTCAAGGGCATCGACAAAGAACGGAGGATTGCTCACAATCATGTTGAATGTGCCAGAATAATTCTGCACAGCCCCCTGCACGGCAGTGACACGGGCAACAAAGGGTGAGGCTGCGATGTTTATCTCTGCCTGGCGCACGGCAGCCTCATCAATATCCAGCGCTGTAACCTCAGCATCGGGAAAACGCTGCGCAAGCATCAGACTTATGAGTCCTGTGCCTGTGCCTATGTCAAGGATGCGCACCGGAGTGCCTGCTACAACAGCAGGAGCCTGCGCCCATGCGCCGAGCAGACAGCCGTCGGTGCCAACCTTCATGGCACACATATCCTGCATCACCGTAAACTGCTTAAAAGAGAATCCTTTATCCATACTCTTCGCTAAACAATAATTCTTATAAAATTTATTTGCCTCACACTTTATCCTGTTTTCTTTTGAAATTTTGCCTTTAGGCTTTCCCACAACCGTGTCTTTTTCCTCAGAATATTTAAAGACGCAGCAGTACTTATGGCTATAACGACAATTCCCAACAGCCAGTACAACCATGGTGTGCCGGAGAGTGTGACAAGATATGCCGCCAATCCCAACGGCAACTGTTGCAGCATGACGATGATGACATCAGATGAGAGACAATAGCCGTATTTCCAACGCATATAGCAGATAAGAGTGCAAACCTCGGCACATGCAGACACAAGAATACCAAGACCTGTTCCTGTAAGTCCGCAGGCATACCATCCTATGATAACGAAAAGAACGATAGTGGCAGACGAGGCTCCCTCCATGAACAGGAACGACCATGAGTCGCCTTTTGACAGCGGCAGATAGGCTATGGGCAGGATTATTGCACGCAGGTACATGGCGAGCACAGCTGCCTGAGTCATTAGCAGTACTTCAATGAACTGCCCCGTGTAAAGCAAAGGGAGAATGACGGGCATACCTATCATAAAACATGCCAGCATGGGCGACGCAAGTAGCAACGACACCTCAATTTGCTTGTTTACGCAGTCGTTGAGTGTTTTGCCTGTGCCGTGGATAGCTGAAAGGCGCGGAAAATAGTCGGTCTCCATTGCCGAGAATATCATTCCGGCGTATGTCATTGTCATCACATATCCGGCATTGTAG
>JAGAPI010000068.1 GCA_017623335.1 Prevotella sp. | reverse complement strand
CGAGGAGATTCCCGAGACCCTTCCGCCGTTTATCGTGAACCGCCTGCGGCTGATGGGGCGCGACAAGGCACTGCGCACCATCCACTATCCCAAGGACGCAAGGACACTGGAGCACGCAAGAATGAGGCTGAAGTTTGAGGAACTGTTCTATGTGCAGCTTAATATATTAAGGTACGCGCACAACCGCCGCATGAAATACCGCGGCAACATATTCTCAAGGATTGGCGACTGTTTCAACAACTTCTATCACCAATACCTGCCGTTTGAGCTCACCGGAGCACAAAAACGGGTGCTGAAGGAAATACGCGCCGACGTGGGAAGCGGGCGGCAGATGAACCGTCTGCTGCAGGGTGATGTGGGCAGCGGCAAGACACTCGTGGCACTCATGGCAATGCTCATGGCACTCGACAACGGCTATCAGGCATGCATCATGGCTCCAACGGAAATCCTCGCCGAGCAACACTTGCAGACCATAAAGGACTTTCTGAAAGACATGCCCATAAGAGTGGAGCTGCTCACGGGCATGGTGAAGGGCAAGCGCCGGCAGACAGTGCTCGAAGACCTTAATGCCGGAACGGTTAACATTCTTGTAGGCACTCACGCGGTGATAGAGGACACCGTGCAGTTTGCACGCCTCGGAATGGTGGTGGTGGACGAACAGCACAGATTTGGAGTGGCACAGCGTGCAAAGCTGTGGACAAAGAGCGAGAACCCGCCCCACGTGCTGGTGATGACAGCCACCCCGATACCGCGCACACTGGCAATGACTCTTTACGGCGACCTCGACGTGAGCATAATCGACGAGCTGCCCCCGGGCAGAAAGCCAATACACACACAGCATGTGTTCGACAACCAGCTGAGCTCGCTCTACCGCAGCATACGCAACCAGATTATGCAGGGCAGACAGGTTTACATAGTGTTTCCGCTGATAGAGGAAAGCGAGAAGATTGACCTGAAAAACCTTGAGGAAGGCTACGAGGCATTGCGCCAGATATTCCCCGACATGAGCCTGAGCAAGGTTCACGGACGGATGAAGGCAAAAGAGAAGGAGGCGGAGATGCAGCGCTTTGTCAAGGGTGAGACCCAAATACTGGTGGCAACCACCGTTATAGAGGTGGGCGTAAACGTGCCCAACGCCTCGGTGATGGTGATAATGGAGGCACAGCGTTTCGGACTGTCGCAGCTTCATCAGCTTCGCGGCCGTGTGGGGCGCGGCGCCGACCAGTCCTACTGCATCCTCGTCACCGGCTACAAAATGTCAGAGGAGACACGCAAGCGCATAGACATTATGTGTGACACCAACGACGGATTCCGCATAGCCGAGGCCGACCTGAAGCTGAGAGGTCCCGGCGATTTGGAAGGCACACAGCAAAGCGGCATGGCGTTCGACCTGAAGATTGCCAACATAACACGCGACGGACAAATTGTGCAGCTGGCACGCGACGAGGCACAACGCATAATAGACGAAGACCCGGAATGCAACAGCGAAAAAAACACCATGCTATGGCGAAGGCTCAGCGAACTGAGAAAAACGAATATCAACTGGTCGGCGATTTCATGATAGTGTGGAGGGTGTAGTGGTTAGTGGCTTGCTATTGGGCTAATAGGGCTTATTGGGCTAATAAGCCCTATAATTATGCCTAAAGAATACGATTTTTGAAAAAAATGCGGGAAAAATTTGGTGGTTTCAAAAAAAAGCAGTACCTTTGCACCGCGTTTGAGAGAGAGCGCGCCGATAAGTAAAGAAATCGGGGATTGGAAGTTTGGGTGAGTGGCTGAAACCACCAGTTTGCTAAACTGACGTACGGGTTTACCGTACCGGGGGTTCGAATCCCCCAGCTTCCGCAAAGTTTCGTTATACATAAATAGTTAGAAACGGTGGATTCATCTAATGGTTAGGATACAAGATTCTCAATCTTGGCATAGGGGTTCGATTCCCCTATCCACTACAACAAGCATCTAAATGCAAATATCATTTAACAGGAAACGTAACTTTTAAATTATGGTGGATTCATCTAATGGTTAGGATACAAGATTCTCAATCTTGGCATAGGGGTTCGATTCCCCTATCCACTACAACAAGCACTATGAAAAATCCGCTTATATCATTCATCATTCCATTCTACAACGTATCAGCTCAACAGCTGAAGGACAGTAT
>JAGAPI010000067.1 GCA_017623335.1 Prevotella sp. | reverse complement strand
GAATATCATCCCTGTATTAGGTATTAATTTTTAAACATTTTAAAATTTTATGTACAAGAGATTGTATTTCCTAATCGCCACTTTGCTGCTGATGGTTTCTTCAGCCGTGGCACAGGTAACTACGTCTGGAATGTCAGGTAAGATTACAGCTGATGGCGAAGAGGTTATCGGAGCCACCGTTGAGGCTGTACACGTGCCTTCCGGTACACGTTATGTAGGAGTTACTAACACAAAGGGTATGTATAATATCCTCGGTATGCGTTCGGGTGGTCCCTACGAAGTGAAAATCAGCTATCTTGGCTATGAGACCAAGGTTGTAAAGGACGTAACCCTGCAATTGGGTGAGACTTACAACCTTAACACGACAATGAATGAGGACACTCAGGTGTTGGGCGAGGTTGTTGTGAGCGGAAAGGCATCAAAGTTTGCTGTTGAGAAAATGGGTGCCACAACCAATATCACCAATGCGCAGATGGCAGCACTTCCTACAGTTAGCCGCAGCATCACTGATATGACCCGTCTGTCTCCATACGGAGGTAACGGCATGACGTTCTCAGGCAGTGACGGACGTACAGCCAACTTCACTGTCGACGGTGCAAGTTTTAACAATAACTTTGGACTGTCTTCAAACCTTCCAGGTGGCGGTAATCCTATATCACTTGACGCTATCGACGAAATGCAGGTGGTCATAGCACCGTTTGATGTTCATCAGACAAACTTCATCGGTGGTGGCGTTAATGCAATCACTAAGTCGGGTACCAACACTTTCAAGGGTACAGCATACGTTTATCACCGCAATGAAAACATGCGTGGTGACGTTGTTGACGGCGAGACTATTGCAACTGGTAGAGAGAAAGACCGTAACACAACATACGGTTTCACTCTTGGCGGTCCTATTATCAAGGACAAGCTGTTCTTCTTTGCCAATGCAGAATTTGCAAAGTCTCCTACGGTGCCTGTCACATGGCGAGCATCAGAAGACGGAGTGGGCAATGAGGCTGCACATCTTTCTTATGCCTCTGTTGATGACATGGAGCGTGTGAAGAATTTCGTTATGGACAAATATGGTTATGATACAGGTTCCTATACAAGTTTCCCGGCTGATGAGGAGAACACCAAGCTCCTTGCCCGTGTTGACTGGAACATAACCAACAACCATCACTTGGCTTTGCGTTATAACTATACCAAAAACGTAGGATGGAATGCTCCTAATGCTTCGTCAATGGACGGTGGTACACGTTCAGCTTATGGACGTACATCACTTTATGCTATGTCGTATGCCAATTCAATGTATTCCATGGAAAATATCGTTCACTCATTCTCGTTTGACCTGAACAGCCGTCTTGCTGATAATCTGTCAAACAAGTTCCTTGCAACATATACCAAGGCTGACGATGTCCGCGGAACAAATTCAAGTCAATTCCCATTTATCGACATACTTGACGGTACAAATACAACTACCAATTATATTGCCCTTGGCGAAGAGCTCTTCACACACAATAATGCGGTGCATACCACAACATGGAATGTTATGGATGACGTGACATACTTCATGGGCAATCATAAGTTCACTGCCGGACTGAGCTATGAGTATCAGATGGCAGACAATATGTATATGCGTAACGGTACCGGATATTACCGATATGCAAGTGTTGACGATTTTATCAATGGAGCCACACCTGAGGTTGTGTGTCTTACATACGGTTATGACGGAAAGTCTGACCCTGCCGCACGTGTTGCCTTTGGTAAGTTCGGAGGCTGGATTCAGGACGAGTGGAATATCAACACCAAATGGAAGGTGTCCGCAGGTATACGTCTCGACGGTATCTTCTTCGACAACAGTGACCTTATGACCAACAAGGCAATATTGGATGTTGACTATTACGGTCGTCATATCGACACTGGCAAATGGCCTGGCAGCAGACTGTATGCTTCGCCACGCGTAGGCTTTACTTATGATGTGTTTGGCGACAAGAGCCTTAAGGTTCGTGGAGGTACTGGACTCTTCCAGGGCCGTCTGCCTCTTGTGTTCTTCACCAATATGCCTACCAATAGCGGTATGGTGCAGTATCAGGCACAGCTCAACAACAAGGTTACCATCATTAATGATAAGGGAGAGAACGTGTTCCCGACATATACTGGCGCAACTGTGACGAATGGCAATAGCGTTTATCTTGACATGAACCAGTTTGCCGGCGGTCTGGTTACCGATGCTAACGGGAATGCCACCATTGACGCTTTGAAAAATAAGCTCATTGAAATGGGATATCCGTCAACCATCACACCTGAGGACGGAACAGTGTCATCAAATACATGTGGTGTCGTTTCCAACTTCAAGATGCCGCAGGTATGGAAGACATCAATCGCCGTGGATTATGAGATACCGGTATCGTTCCCATTCTCTGTAACAGCAGAGGCTATTTACAACAAGACCATCAATGGTGTGGTTATGAGCGACTGGTCAGTGCCTGCCGTTGAGGGCTTTGCCCGTTTCAACGGTGCTGACAACCGTCCTATCTATCCTTCAGTAGACAAGCCAAAGAGCGCGTATGTGCTTGAGAACACAAGCCGCGGTTATGGCTGGCAGGGTAGCATTCAGATCAATGCCCGTCCTATCGAGACACTTAGCCTGATGGCAGCCTATACACATACTGTTTCCAAGGAGCTTACAAGTATGCCTGGTTCAAACGCATCATCTGTGCTCAACTATGTATCTACTATTTACACTCCTAACTGTATGCGTCTGCACAATGCGCAGAATGTCACCCCCGACCGTTTCATCCTCTCGGCAACACACAATGACAAGCACGGCAATCACCTGAGCGTGATTTATGAGACATGGCGCGGAGGATATAACTATTCATACATGACGGTGAACGACATCAACGGTGACGGTTACAACTATGATGCCGCTTATATTCCTACCGATGCACAGGTTGCCAATGGTGAGTTCCGTTTCGTAAGCGAGGATGACAAGACACGCTTTATGGACTTTGTTCACAACGACGGTTATCTTAAGAACCATCAGGGTGAGTATGCTGAGCCTTATAGCGTGTACAGCCCATGGGTACACCGCGTTGACCTTAGCTACAAGCACGATTTCAAGGTTAACTTCGGAAAGACCACACACAAGCTGCAGTTGAGCTGCGACGTGAAGAATGTGCTGAACCTCTTCAACTCAAAGTGGGGCGTGTCAAAGGCAATGAACTCATCGCTCAATTCCGGCCGTATCTTGAAGTATGAGGGTGTTGATGCCGATGGTTATGCCACATTCTCTACTCCAAAGGCTGTGAACGGCAATACTCAGACATGGACATACAATCACACAATCGGTCAGTGCTGGTATGCCTCAGTAGGTATCAAATACATATTCAATTAATTAAAACTAATAAAGAGTAATCATGAAAATAAAATATTTATTTGCGTTAATTCTTTCCACGCTTCTATTTTCAGGATGTGCCAGTGATGACGACCCGATGGGCTCGCTCAGCAATATCAGTGTGTCGCAGAGTTATCTCGCGATTCCTGAAGCCGGCGGCACTGTGAAGCTTGTTGTTAATGCGGCTGAGGACTGGAAGATTGTTTCTGCCAACGGACTTGAATTGGAGGAAACAGTAAGTGCAACAGGTGAGAAGGTGCAGCAGACAGTAGATAAGAAAGGTAATAAAACCTTATTGTGGTGCAAACTCTCCACTATAGAGGGTGCAGCAGGCGAGACGGAGATAACAATTACCGCACCAGCTGATGAAGCTCCTCACACAACGGAGTTCCACATTGCCTGTGGCGATTATGGTATGCAGGTGGTAAATGTCAAGCAAGGCGTGAGCATACCTGAGACGGCTACATGTGCCGAGGTTATTGCCGGAGCTGATGGCAAGACTTATCGCGTGAAGGGTACTGTTACAGCTATTGCCAACACAACGTATGGCAACTGGTATCTTAACGACGGTACCGGAGAGATTTACATCTATGGTACTTATGATGCAAACGGTGCGGAAAAGAATTTTGCAAGTCTTAATATCGAAGTTGGAGACGTTGTTGAAGTGGAAGGACCGAAAGAGACGTATGGCACAACTGTTGAACTTAAGAATGTGACAGTCAACAGCATAACCAAGTCACTCATTAAGATTATAACTGAGAGCAAGGAATTGCAGCAAGGCGGTGAGGAACTTGATATTAAGGTGGCATATAAGGGCAAGGGCGCTTACTTTGAAATTCCGTCTGAGTATGCTGACTGGATTCAGTATAAGAGCTCGAAGTTTATTGCCGGTGTACCGTCGAAGCTTGAGAAGAATCCAGCTGACACATGTCTCTTTACTTTCACTGTTATGCCAAATGTAGGTGCTGACCGTTCTGGCTCAATTAAGTTTACGTCTTCGACCTCTAATAATACGTCTGAGGTAACGTATAACTTTACTCAGAAGGGTTCAATTGTTTTGCTTACATGTGCAGACTTCAATGCTGCACCTGTAGGACCGGCACAGTATCGCCTGATAGGTCTTGTGACAAAGGTGGCTAACGAGAAGTATGGCAACATCTATGTTCAGGACTACACTGGCAGTGTATATGTTTATGGCACTACAAACTATGCCGACTACCCCGTGAAGGCTGGCGATGTGGTGAATATCGTTGGTCCTCGTGCAGAACACAAGGGCAGTCCGCAGATGAAAGATGGTACAATCGATGAGCTTTGCGCTTCGGCTGAGCCTATATCACTTGCTGACTTCAATGCCGCTGCCGACGGCAATGACAAGTATTATTTGTTGACTGGTAAGATTACCGAGATAGCCAACGACAAGTACGGCAACGTGTATATAGAGGACGGTACTGGCGCCAAGGTGTATCTCTATGGCGTGTATGGTGACTGGACGGGTGCAAACAAGCAGTATTTCATCAAGGATAACGGCATTGCCGTGGGTGATGAGATAACCGTTGTGACCATCAAGACATCGTATAACGGTGCTGCTCAGGGTAAGAATGCCGTATGTTTCGGTGTAAAGAAGGCAGAGTAATAACATAATGGTAATATAAATATAGGCGGCATCTCGTATTGAGATGCCGCCTATTTGTTTTAGATTGTCAACACGGTGCGTATGATATCTTCTTTATATCTTAAGATAAATTGCAAAGTATCTTAAGATAAATTGCAAAGTATCCTAAGATAAATTGCAAAGTATCCTAAGATAAATGGTAAGGTATCCATCGAATCCATGTTAAAATGTTCTATTTCCAGCGGAAATATGAAGAAAAATATAACTTTCCGCTGGAAATAGAATATTTTTTATTATATTTGCAGCGGATTTTATATTTAATACTATATATACTATGATAATAGGACGGGAAAGGGAACAAAGTGAACTGCTCGGTCTGCTTGAAAAAGAAGAATCGCAGTTTTGTGCAGTTTATGGCAGACGACGTGTGGGTAAGACATATCTTATTCGCGAGACATTTAACTATCAGTTTTGCTTTCAACATACTGGAGTGGCAAAGGGAACTCTGCGGCAGCAGTTGACGGCATTCCGCAATTCACTGACAGCGGCAGGCATGAAGTGTGCTATACCCAAAACATGGATTGATGCTTTTGAGTTGCTGAAACAGCTTATTAATAATGCTCCAGATGGTAAGAAGGTTCTTTTCATCGATGAACTCCCATGGATGGATACCCCTAAGGGAAATCTGATTGGCGCCCTGGAAAACTTTTGGAACGGATGGGTCACGGCACGACGTGAAAAGGACATTGTGCTGATAGTGTGCGGAAGTGCTACTTCATGGATTAGCAAGAAACTCCTAAAAGATAAAGGGGGGCTTCGTGGGAGACTGACCAACCGCATAAAGCTTGCTCCCTTCACTCTCCGCGAGTGTGAGCTCTTTGCGAAGAGCGCCAACCTTGCATTGGGCAGGAAAGATGTCTTGGAACTCTATATGATTCTCGGTGGCATACCCTACTATTGGAGTTTTCTGAAGATGGGATTGAGTGTGGCACAGAATGTAGACCAGCTTTTTTTCGTAGAGACAGCGCAACTGCGTGATGAGTTTGAGGCGCTTTATTCCATTTTGTTTAAGCGTCCTGAGAATTATCTTAAGGTAATTGAATGTATGAGCGATGGTAGGAGGTCGGGCATGACAAGGGAAGATATATTGAGCAAAAGTAAACTTTCGGACGGAGGCACATTCTCCACCATATTGGAAGAACTGGAGGAGTGCGGATTTATCCGCCGTTTTGTTTCTGCCGATACTGCCGAATCCAATGCAATGTATCAGCTGATAGACAACTATACTCTTTTCTATTATCAATGCATTAAGAAAAACGCATTCAGCGATGAGCATTATTGGTCGAATACTTTCACGTCAATGTCACATAATACATGGAAGGGGTATGCTTTTGAACGAATATGTTTCCAGCATATTCCACAGATAAAAGCAGCTTTGGGCATCTCCGGCGTACAGACAAACGTATGCTCATGGTTCGCCCGCGGTTCCTCTAAGCGGCGCGGAGCGCAGATTGACTTGATTATACAACGTGCCGACGGTTTTACCAATATCTGTGAGATGAAACATTCCGTAAATGTTTTCACTATTGACAAGGATTATGCACAAGACCTGCAAAACAAGTTTGAGGCATACCGGGAACTGTCGAAAGACAAACGCACAATTCACTTTGTTATGATAACAACAAATGGCGTTGCACACAACAGCAACTACAATATGGTGCAGAAGGAGATTGTCATGGATGACCTGTTCACCTGACGAGGATGCCAAGCGGTCTGTCCTGTGCAAATTCCAACTCTTTAAATTGTATATTCTTGTTAAAAAGAATATATGAAGACGTAAATACAGTTAAATTTAGGTGGGTTTTAACTGTAATATTATTAAAAGTAACGAAAAAGTATTAATTTTGTGTGCAATTTGATAAGTCTAACTCGTTAAAAAATAGAAGAAAAATTTATGAGCGGAAAAATTAGGTGCGTTTTTTTATGTCTGATGTGCCTTGGCTGTATTTCAGAATATGCAGTTGCCTCACGTCAAAGTAATGACGATAATTTAATAGAACGGCCATGCAAGAACATGATTGTTATAAATTCGTATAACGAGAATGCACCGTGGGTACAGGCATATATCACCCCATTTATGATTGAGGCGGCGAGGCGCAAGGATCTGCAGTGTCAGATGGTGCACCTCAGCAGTACGCTCATCACCAACGACTCGGTGTTTGAAAAGGTGCAAGACGGTATTTTCGAGCGTTTCCGATACAATAAGCCCGAATATCTTGTAATAATAGGCAAGATGGGATTTGCCATGCGCGACAGGATAAAAAAAGAATGGGGCGACATACCTATTATACTTATGTCTACCAACGATGAGATATGCGAGCGCCGCTATTTGTACAGCGGTGAGAATACAGGAACCGACACAGCATCGTATATGCCGCTTTCGGAGTTGAGGCATAACTATAACTTTACGTTTATTGAGATACCTGAGTATTATGAGCAGACCATTGACCTGATGCTCTGTATGCAGCCGAAGATGCGCAAGCTGGTATATGTGTCTGACATGTTGGCAAATAACGTGAGGCAAAACCGTCAGATACAGGAATATATTGACCGTAAGCACCATGGGCTGGAATATGAGTGGCTGCAGGTGTCGGAGGAGACAAGCGACTCTATACAGAGCTATCTCATGTCGGACGACATGGAGATAGGATTGCTGTTGTCGTCAATGTACTACAGCCGCGAAAGCGCCTTTGGATATCCCATGCTGGTGACCGATGACATCCGCCTTGTGGCGGCAACGCCGCACCCTGTGTTTACACTAAAGCAAGGATATATGGAATATGGTGCGGTAGGCGGTTTCTTTCCTGACGAGGCTTATTTGCAGGACCGTACCCTTGACATATTCAAAAAGATGCTCAGCGGAGTGAGTATGAAAGACATCCCGTTTGTATATTCCGACATCAGCTACCCTATGATGGATTATAAGCTCGCCGTAGATGCCGGACTTGACATGAGCTGTTGTCCCGACAGTACTGTGGTTGTAAACAAGCCTTTGAGTGTGTGGGAGCGGTATTTCTGGCATATCTGTTTTACTGTCATTGTGGTGGCGGCTATAATAGTTGTGCTTATTGTGCTTATTGTGCAGCAGCGCCGGAGAATGCAGCTTATGGCGGCAAGACAGCGCACGGTGGACAATATGCCGGTTGCCTATCTGCTTGCCAAGGTGAAGCACGGCAAGACTGGAGTGACAGATTATGAGATAAAGATGAGTAATCCAGCCATTAACGAACTTGCGGAAAAGTGCGCGGATGGCGGTTGCAGGGAGAACCTGTTTGACAGGGACTTTATGTTGCGGCAGTTGGATTATCTCTACGATGTGCAGGATATTTGCGTGAGATTCTCATATTATTTCGAGCGTTGTGATGCATATTATGACTTCTTTGCGTGTGAGACAGCCGGTGAGGACGAGATTGAATTTTTCGGCATTGATGTTTCCGAGCGCAAGAAGCAGGAGGAGGATTTGATTGAGGCGCGCGAGGCTGCAAAGGAGTCGGACAGGCTGAAGTCGGCATTCCTTGCCAACATGAGCCACGAGATACGCACGCCACTCAATGCCATCTTGGGTTTCTCAAATCTGCTTGCTGACTGTGACAATGAGGAAGAGCGCCGTGAGTTCATACAAATCATAAACACAAACAGCGACCAGTTGCTTACGCTTATCAACGACATTCTCGACCTTTCGGCTGTGGAGTCCAACAGATATAACTTCAAATATCAGTCTACTGATGTAAATGAGCTGATCGAGGGGCTGAAGGCTTCGCTGAAGATACGGATGCCGGAAGGCGTAGTGCTCAACTCCGCCATCGGTGCAGCCGAGTGTGTCGTTAATACCGATCCGGCACGCTTGTCGCAGGTGCTGACCAACTTGCTCACCAATGCCGCCAAGTTTACCGTTAAGGGAAGTGTTACCTTCGGTTATGAGCTGTCGGGCGACAATTTGTATTTCTTTGTCCGCGACACCGGTCGCGGTCTGTCGAAGGAAAACAGAGAGTTGGTGTTCCAGCGCTTTGTGAAGCTCGATGAGTTTGCCAAGGGCATAGGTCTCGGACTGGCTATTTGCCGTACTTTGGTTGAGAAAATGGGTGGTGAGATTGGAGTAGACTCTAAAGGCGAGGGGCAGGGATGTACATTCTGGTTTACCCTGCCTTACAAGAAAGTATAATCTCAACAAGTATAGGACGATTGGAATCGCCGTCGGAGAACAGCCTCTTGACGGCGGTTTCTGTTTCTCTGACGTCGGTTGCCCGTATGTATGTTATGTTGTGGGCGGCGCAGATGCCCTGTGCCGATGTGTGGTGGCTGGCGGCAATGTAGTCGTTGAGAGCAGGAGACTGCTCCAGTCCAGGCAGGTGATGGAATATTCCGCCACGTCCGTCGTTGAGCAACAATATGTGGAGGTTGCTGCGCAGGCGTGTGTTCCACAGTGCATTCTGATCGTAGAAGAAACTCAGGTCGCCGATGACGCAATATACGCGCTTGTTTGTGGCAAGCGAGAATCCGGCGGCAGTGCTCAGACTGCCTTCAATGCCGTTTACTCCACGGTTGCAGTACACATAATGGTGGGCATACCGGCAG